>QHPC01000268.1 GCA_003218915.1 Verrucomicrobiota bacterium | reverse complement strand
GAATCTATTTCGTTCCGCCTTCTTCTGTGGAGGCAGGCGTGTCGCCTGCAAAGCGTAAATCCCATGCAGCCGACGCGGCTGCCACGACAGAAGAGATTGCAGAATTACAGAAAGGTTTAGCGAAAGAATTGCCCGAGGGAATTGAAATAGATTTCGACGAACAATTCGATGCCATGTTCAGCTACAAGGCGAAGAATTACGCACTCCTTACCAAAGATGGTGAGGTGGTCATCAAGGGCGGCGCCCTTAAATCGCGCGGGCTGGAGAAATTCCAGCGGGTGTTCCTGGAGGAAATGATCAAGCTGATCATGGAAGGAAAACCAGAAGCGATCATTGATCTGCGGAATGAATTTGAGAAAAGAATCCGGAACCGCGAATGGAAAATCGACATGTTGATGAAGACCGACACCCTGCAGGATTCGCTTGATAAATATCGCGCCAAGATCGCCGGCTCCGCGCGCAATCGCGCCGCTGCCTACGAACTCGCCCTCGCCAGCGGCCGCAATTATAAGCCGGGCGACCAGATCAGTTACTACATCAAAGCGACTCCAAAAAAGGTTCCCGCCTACGAAGCCGCCAAACCGGCGAGCGAATTCGATCCCGAAAACCGCGACGAAAACGTCGATTACTATGTCGCTAAACTTGATGACCTGGTGAAGAAGTTCCGGAGCCTCACCGATGTGGCTTCCGCTCCGAAACAGGAGAGTTTGGCGTTGTAATGCCAGTCGAAAAGCGAAATGGAGAGTAGCTCGAGCGCCTCTCTAAGCACTTGCCGCGAGGCAATTACCGGGCAGAAGTAACAGTCATGAAAATTCTTCTTCGTTGTCCACTCATCCTCGTTGTCGTCGCAATCGTGGCGACATCCTCTCGATTCTACGGAGCTGAGGACGATCTGAGTTCGATCAAATCCGAAGTTACCAAACGCCACGATGAGGCGGTGAAACGATTGCAGGATTGGATCGCGCAGGTCTCGATCGCGGCGGAGAATCGCGGTTATCCGGAAGGCGCGGAGTACATGGCGAAGCTGGCGCGCGATGCGGGGTTTCAGCAGGCGACCGTGATTAACACGGATGGGAAGCCGGGCGTGTTCGCGACACTCGATGCGGGCGCGCCGAAAACGGTCGGGCTTTATTTCATGTACGACGTGAAACAGTTTGATCCGGCGGAGTGGTCGTCGCCACCGACGGAAGCGCGAATCGTTGACAAACCGCCTTTGGGAAAGGTCGTGATTGGTCGCGGTGCCGTGAACCAAAAAGGGCCGGAAGCAGCGTTTCTCGCAGCGCTACACGCGATTCGTGGTGCTGGTAAGAAGATGCCGGTCAACCTTGTGATGGTGGCGGAAGGCGAAGAAGAGATCGGTTCGCCACACATTCCGCAACTCGTTAGGCGTCCGGAAGTGCTGGCCGCTCTGAAAAAATGCGACGGCGTGTTCATGCCCTCGGCGACGCAGGATTTGGATGGAATTGTCACCGTTAACCTCGGCTCGAAAGGCGTGATCGAGCTTGAACTAGTATCGAGCGGCGAAAAATGGGGACGCGGTCCGGCGAAAGACATTCATTCATCGCTAAAGGCGATTGTGGACAGTCCGCCGTGGCATTTGGTGAAAGCGCTAAACAGGCTGGTCTCCGAGGATGGCAACGAAATCGCTATCTACAAATATCCAAAGCCCCGACCGCTCACCGCAGAGGAGAAAGCGATGATCGAAAAAGTGTCGAAGGTGCGAAGCGAAGCGCAGGCGAAGAAGTTGTATAGTGTCCAGCATTGGATCGACGATCTACCGTGGGAACAGACGAACGAGCGTCTCGAATCCGAACCGACAATAAACATTGAAGGTTTGGTCGGCGGTTACACAGGCCCCGGTGGCAAAACGATTTTGCCGCATCGTGCTGTCGCGAAGATCGACATGCGTCTGGTGCCCGACATGAAAGCAGCGGACGCTCTCGCGGCGTTGAAGGCATATCTGGCCATGCACGGCTTCGGCGACATCGAGGTGAACATGACCGGTGGATATGATCCGACGAGTACATCGGCCGATTCCTCTCTCATCAAGGCGCAGGTTGCGACGTACAAAAACTTCGGAATCGATGCGCTCCTCTGGCCGCGCAACGCCGGTTCGTACCCGGGATACGTTTTCACCGGTGAACCGCTGAAGCTTGCCGCCGGACATTTCGGGCTCGGTCACGGCAGCGGCGCGCATGCGCCGGATGAGTATTACATTGTCGAATCAAGGAATCCGAAGATCCAGGGATTTGACGGGGCAGTGATGTCGTTCGTCGAATATCTTTATCAATTAGCGAAGTAACGATGAGCGACAAATCGGCGGCGATAGTCAGGCAAAATGACGCTCGGGTGCTGCGTGCGTTCGGATTAGAACTAAGGATCTTGCTGGACGGCGAGCGCACGGGCGGAACGCTCGCAATGTGGACGAACATCACGCCTCCCGGCGGTGGCCCGCCGCCCCATTATCACCTGAACGACGACGAAACATTTCACGTCATCGAAGGCCGGGTGGCTTTCTTTTTGAATGGAGAATGGAATGAAGTCGGTCCGGGCGGAACCGCGTTCATGCCGCGCGGGATTGTTCACACGTTCAAGAATGTCGGCGATCAACCGTCTCGCATGTTGAACATGACGACACCCTCAGGATTCGAGAAATTTTTCGCGCGCTGCGCTGAGGAATTTGCAAAATCGGCGAAGCCCGACATGTCACGGCTTATGGAAATCGGCGCCGAGCACGGGATTCATTTCGTGCAGGAATAGAAACGCGAAAAGCCGCAGTTAACGTCCGACTCAGGCCGGCTACAGCAATTTCGCTTCAAGATTGATCTGCGTGCCGGCAAGAGCGACCGAGACCGGACAGGTCTTTTTTGTCAGCTCGGCTTGTTCCTTGAATTTTGCATCATCGATTCCAGGGACCTCGGCTTCAGTTTTTAAGTCGATGGTGGTGATTTTTGGTCCACCGCCGACCATCTCGAGTTTCACTGTCGCAGTGGTGCTGACTCGTTTTGCGGGATGCCCCGCTTTCTCCAAGTTTGCCGAAAGAGCCATCGTGTAACAACCGGCCTCAGCCGCGCCGATTAGTTCCTCGGGATTTGTCCCTTTCCCTTCTTCAAAGCGCGATGAAAAAGAGTAGGGACCTTCGAATGCGCCACTCCCGAGTTTCATGGTTCCCTTGCCTTGTTTTAGAGTGCCTTCCCAAACAGCCGATCCGGTTCGTGTTGCCATTGTTTTATCTCCTTTAGTTTTTGTCTTTAAGGCCTCGCGCGAAAACAGCTTCAGCGCAAGTCACGCCGGTTCGGGGGCGGCGTTAGCTGAAGGAACTGATTCATCGCGCTGTTGCGCGATTGCCAGCGTGCGTTGTTTGCGAGCAAGCCAGATGCTGAGCGCACACCATCCGACTGTAATCGGGACCGCAATCCAGCTGATCGTATTCAGGTCGAGACTAAGACCCTGCAAACCGTGGTAGGACCACGCTCCTAACTGATCGCCAGTGCGATAGCCGAGCGTGTCGGTAACGCTCTTCACTTTGTATTTGTCCTCGCGTTTTAGCACGGTGAAGAGAATCTCCCGCGATGGCCGCATTAACGCGTAGGCAGCGGCACGACGTGCAACTTGAAAGACAGCTAACACTGCCAGGCTAGCCGCGATGCCCATCGCGGCAAAGCCGACCATGCTCAGGAACGGCAACGAGACGAGTGTAAACGCAACTCCGAACCACTTGAGTAATCGACCAGTGAGGAAAATCTGGATTAGGACGGTGATGCTGTTTACCCAAATTTCGAGGGTTCCGAAGAATTCCGTGCGTGCGGTGCTGGTTTTTAGCACTTCACGCGCAAGATCGCTTTGTTGAAAATACGCCCAGGTCGAAGTCGTCGTATAAAGCAGAATGCTTGCGGCAAGCCCCATGAGGTAAGGCGAGCGGCAAATGTGCGTGATGCCCGCCCAGACCGATCCGCCGATTGGTTCTTCGCTTGTCGCAGCAGGGGCTTTGTGTTGTTTAGCGAAGCCATGGGGAAAAAAGCGAACAAGAAATCCGGCAATGGCGAACATCGCAGCTGCGATAACGAGAAGATTCGCCGGACCAATCTCACGGACGTAATGTTTGGTAATATAGGCACCGAGAATCGCACCGAGAGTGCCGCCGACGGCGATGAACCCGTAAAGGCGTTTACCCTGTTCAACCGTGAAAAGATCAGTCATGAAAGCCCAGAAGATGGCGGTGTTAAAAAGATTGAACACACTGACCCAAACAAAGAAACCGCGACCAATCCATATTTGCTCTACCGCGGGACGGCTTCGCATCGCGATAAAAAAGAGCACGAACACGACAATGAAGAATCCGTAAGCAAACGGAATAAATTTTCGCCGCGACATCCGCGCCACACTCGCCGCGAAGGCCGCATTCGCGGCCAACATCGCGACGAGCGTCGCAGTGAACATCCACGGCAACGCTTCAATGTTGCTTGCGCCAATGCTGTCACGGATAGGTTTGGTGATGTAATAGCCGGTCAGGATGAGGAAATGGAAAAAGAAACCAAGCCAGAGCGCGCGGATTTCGTTTGGCTTTACTTCAACGATTTTGGCGAAGAGTTTTTTCATGCTGTAGCAGCAGCCCTGTGGGCCGCGCCCACGCGTCGCACAGCGACGCGGCTACGATTTTTGTTTCTTCCACGCGGCAAGCACTTCCGCTTCGCGCTCGGGTGTTAAACCTGCGTGCAATTTCGATTGTCGTTCTTGCGGTAATGATTTGAACCAGGCGAGCGTGTCACGCGCTGTTTCTCCTAGCGGGCGAAACGTCAAGCCCTTCGCAAGGGCGCGATCGATCTTCGTTCGCGCAAGTCCGAGCTCGTCACCAGCCCAGACGGGCATGTCCGACCAGGCTTCAACTTTTTGCTGTCGGAGAAACTCAGCGGGTA
>QHPC01000267.1 GCA_003218915.1 Verrucomicrobiota bacterium | reverse complement strand
GGATCGAAGTTGTACCATAAAATCGATAGTTACTTTTGGATGACTTCCACAAGGCGCCACCGTTTTAGCTTGCTCAGCGGGCGCGTCTCCATGATGCGGACCCTGTCACCAGTTTTTGCCTGGTTCTGTTCATCGTGCGCATAGAATTTTTTCATCTGTTTGACAATCTTGCCAAACTTCGGGTGCGGCACACGCGTCACCGTGCGCACCACAATTGTTTTGTTCATGCCGCTGGAAACCACTTCGCCGGTGCGCGTCTTACGCGAGCCGCGGGTGATAGACGCGGGAGCAGATTGCGGTTCGTGTTCGTCAGCCATAGTTACTTCGCTTCAGTTTGTTTCTCGCGCTGCGACAGCTCTGTTTGGATCCGGGCAATGTCCCGTCGCAGGAGGCGCAACCTGCTTGGTTGTTCCAACTGGCCACTCTGCTGCTGCAACCGGAGGTGAAGCTTTTCCTGGCGCAAGTCCCGCCTTTTGGTCAGCAACTCGTCAGTGCTCAGTTCGGTGATTTCCTTCATTTTCATGACGCTTAAGCGGCGCTCACATGATGCCGTGTGAGAAACTTTGTGCGCACCGGCAACTTGTCCGCCGCCAGCCGCAAAGACTCCCGTGCCACCGATTCCGGCACGCCGTCCAACTCAAACAAAATATTGCCAGGCCGCACCGTGGCGACCCAGTCCTCGGGCTGGCCCTTGCCCTTGCCCATGCGCGTTTCCGGTGGACGCGAAGTGACCGATTTGTCCGGGAAAATGCGGATCCACAGTTTACCTTTACGCTTCATGTTACGGGTAAGCGCGACACGCGCGGCCTCCAATTGCGTGTTCGTGATCCACGCGCGTTCGAGTGTTTGCAACCCAAACTCGCCAAAATCGATTTTGAGATTGCGCGACGCGGTTCCCTTGCGGCTTCCCCGCTGGGACTTTCGATACTTCACGCGTTTTGGCATCAACGGCATAAATTTTTTCCTTAGACTTCAGCCGGTTCTGGTGCCGGAGCTGGCGGTGGTGGAGGTGGGGATGCGGGCTGGGGCGCTGGCTCCTCCTTCTTGCACATCCAACATTTGACTCCGATTTTGCCGTACACGGTGTTGGCTTCTGCAAAGCCGTAATCGACCGGGGTTCGCAACGTGTGCAGAGGAACTTTGCCTTCCCGGTACCATTCCGAGCGCGAAATCTCCGCGCCGTTGAGCCGGCCTGAACAACGCAGACGAATTCCTTCAGCGCCAAAATCCATTGCCGTCTGCACGGCCTTTTTCATCGCGCGGCGATAAGCAATCCGCCGCTCAATTTGCAACGCCACATTTTCCGCCACGAGTTGCGCATCGAGCTCCGGACTCTTGATCTCCTGAATATCGATCTTGACTTGCTTGCCCTGCGCCATCTTGGAAATCTCTTCTGTCATTTTCTCGATCTCGGCGCCCTTGCGTCCGATCACGATTCCCGGACGCGCGGTGAAAATAGTTACCCGTATGCTGTTCCACGCGCGCTCGATTACGATTTTCGAGACAGCTGCGTACTGCAGCTTCTTCTTCACGTAATTCCGAATCTCCAGATCAGAGTGCAAAAATTCTGGCAGCTCCTGAGGCGAGGCATACCAGCGAGAGCGCCAGTCGCGGTTCACGCCCAGGCGAAACCCAATCGGATTAACTTTTTGTCCCATAAGTCAGCATAACAAATTTACTTCTTAGATTTCTTCGGCGCTTTTTTCGCTTTCGGCTTTTTCTCTTCAGTTGCCGCTCCTTCCGCGCCCGTCGTGCCAGCAGCTCTCTTCGCCGCTTTTTCTTCGGCCTTGCGTTTCGCTTTCCTGGTCTCGCGTGTCTCAACTTTAATTTCGTCAGTAAGCACGATTCGAATATGACTGGTCCGCTTCAAAATCCGGCTCGCGCTACCGCGGGCGCGCGCCATGATCCGCTTAACCGTTGGACCTTCGCCTACGACCGCTTCTTTCACGACCAGTCCGTCAGGCTTTAGGTTGGCGTTGTTCTCGGCATTAGCGATCGCGCTCTTCAGCGTCTTGTTAATGAGGAACGCCGCTTTCTTGGGCGTGAAAGCGAGGAGATCGAGGGCTGCCGAGACCGGCAGACCCTGAATCTCACGCGTGACTTCACGCGCCTTAAAGGGCGAAATCCGCGCGTACTTGTATATCGATCTGACTTCCATCGTTTCGTTCCGTAATTCGAGAATCGAAATTCGTAACTCGGTTTCCCGATTCACGATTCTCGGTTCTCGATTCTCGTCTTCTTATTTCAAGCTCACATTCGGTTGCGCATCCACCTGGAGGCGGTCCCCTACTTTTATTCTGTCCTTCTTTGAATCCATCTCCTGAATCACCGCGCCGCAAATCCTTTGTCGCACATCAATCACCCGCAGGGTCGCGATCCTTTTGTCGCCGCGCATCACTCGCATTGGCATCCCAATTTTGACGCCTTGTTTTTCGCCAAGGTTGCCGTCTATGAAGGACCATTCATCCTTCACGCTGATCACGCTCCCGTCCATCAAACTCGGCTTCGGCAAATCCGGCGCATTCGTGGACTTCGTGACCAGCTTGTCGATGCTGCGCAGCTGAGTTTCCACGTCCATCCGCGCTTTCGCATCCGCGCTCTGCGACGTTTTCAAGTAACACAACACCGCCTCGTCCAGCCGCAGCATCTGATCGCGATACTCATCGCGCTCCTTCCGCGCGAGCTGAAGATCACTCACCGCCGCCAGTAAACGCTGCTCCAGCTTCGCCCGGTCCTTGTTCGCCGATGCCAGCCCTAGTGCCTCCATTTGCAATTGCAGATCGGAGTACTTGCGGCGAAACAATTCCGCCTCCGCATTAGACTCGGCCAGGCTGCTGGTCAACGCTTTCAGCGATTCCTGAGCAATTGATAATCGCCTCTGCAAATCCTCGTTTTGCTGAAGCAAACCCGGCGCAGTCACCTCTGAAGGCAGCCGTGTTGGTTGCGAATTCGCCGATGCTGCAGGCGAGCCGCCTGCCACTGCGGTGTCATTCGCTCCCGCGTTTTCAGTTTTGGATTCTGACAAAGAACTATTTCCCTCTGCCGCCAGGCCCTGGGCCAGCGCAACACAACCCACTACCAAAAAAGTCGATAGTCGATAGCTGATTGTTGATAGTTTCACCTTGGCGACACGCACAGGTTCATTTCTATCAACTATCAACTCGTAACTAAAAACTATTTGGTCACCTTCGCCGTATGCGAACCGTGCTTCTTAAACACGCGCGTGGGCGAAAATTCACCGAGCTTATGACCGACCATGTTCTCGGTAACGAAAACGGAAATAAACGTCTTTCCGTTATGCACCAAAAACGTGTGCCCGACAAAATCCGGCGTCACCATCGAGCGCCGCGACCAGGTCTTGATCGGTTTCTTTACGCCCGAGCTGTTCATCTTGTCGATCTTCTCCAGAAGATGCAACTCGACGAAGGGTCCTTTCTTTAACGATCTAGCCATAATTTTCAAGTGAATTGTGGAGGGTGGAGCTCTGCGAGACCGGCATCGCAGAGCTCCGCCCTCCAGAGACTCACGCCTTTTTCTTCGGTCTTCTCCTTTCCAAAATAAAGCGATCGCTCGGTTTATGCTTGCTACGCGTCTTAAATCCCTTGGCTAATTGTCCCCAGGGACTGACCGGATGATGTCGTCCGCCGCCGCCTTTTGATTTCCCTTGGCCGCCGCCCATTGGATGATCGATAGGGTTCATCACCATACCGCGCACGTGGGGGCGACGTCCTTGCCAGCGAGTACGTCCCGCTTTCCCGCTCGACACATTCATGTGATCGACGTTTCCAACCTGGCCAATGGTCGCGAAGCAGTTTTCGTGGATGCGCCGAATTTCCCCGGAAGGCATTTTCACCAACGCGTAACCGCCTTCGATATTTGTTAACGTGGCCTGTTGCCCGGCGCTCCGCGCGACCTGACCACCGCGACCCGGGCTCAATTCAATGTTGTGAATGTTTGTGCCCAGCGGAATCGCGCGAAGTGGCAACGCGTTGCCCAGATCAGGCGCGACATTATCCCCGGCGGCGACGGACGATCCCACTCGAAGTCCACTCGGGGCTAGAATGTAACTGAGTTCGCCGTCCGCGTATTTGATGAGAGCAATTCGCGCAGACCGGTTTGGGTCGTACTCGATACCGACAACCTCTGCAGAGACACCGTGCTTGCGTCGTTTAAAATCAACTTTGCGATATTTCTGTTTGTGTCCGCCCCCAATGTGACGCGAGGTGAGCCGGCCGTAGCTGTTGCGACCGCCACTCTTTTTCTTCGGCTCAACAAGGCGTCTTTCAGGCCGCCACTTTGTGATTTCATCGAAAGCGGGCAGCGACTTGAAACGGAGCGTCGGCGTTAATGGACGAAATTCTTTCAGTGCCATAATGCTTTCAAAAATTCGATCTCTCTTCGTCAGATGAGATCGATCTTTTCGCCCTCCTTTAACGTGACGATCGCTTTCTTCCAGCGTGGTCGTCGTCCCACCGGTCCACGCACGCGTTTTTCCTTGCCCGCGTAATTACAAGTGTTCACATCGACCACCTTCTTTTGAAACAGGCGCTCGATTGCGTTCTTGATCTCAATCTTGTTCGCACGCGGACTCACGCGAAAGACATACTTGTTCTGCTTCTCGCTCATCAGGGTCGACTTTTCAGTCAACGAAGCGGTTTGAATGATCTCGTGCGGCTCGTTCATGGCATCACTTCGCGTGTTCGCTGTCGCCAGCCGGGCGAGTCCGTTCCGCCAATCTTTCCAGCGCCTTTTGGGTGACGAGGATTTTCTCGAAGGCGAGCAACTGTTCTATGTTTACATCGGAAGCGGTGGCAAGGGTCACCGGTTTGACGTTCCGCCCAGACTTCAAGGTGTTTTGATCAAACGCATCCGATACCAACAAAACTTTCCGGGCGTCTGTTTGTTTTTTCAGACGGATTTCGAAACCTTTTTTGAATAGTCTCGCGGCTTCGGTCCAAAGACGACACCACCGCCACGCCAGATCGGCGAAGATTTGTAACCAGCCCGTGCGCGGCCCGTGCCTTTCTGCCGCCAGGGTTTCGCGCCGGACAAATCCACTTCTGCTTTCGTTTTGGTGTTGGTTGAACCGGAACGACGCGCCGCGCGCATGGCGACGACTGTATCGTGGACGGCCTGCGAACCTTTTCCGTCTTCGATCAGTTCAATGCCGGCTTCCTTGGCACCGGCTTTGGTTAAAACTTTTGCGCTCATTTCTTATCGCACGGTTATTGCCGGCTTCTTCGCCGCCACAGCTTGATCTGCTTTTTTGTGCGCTCGGTGCTCCGCAATTTGCGCCTCGGGATTCTTGATCGCCGGTCTGACGATGACGTAACTTCCATTCGATCCCGGAACCGCGCCGCTGATCAAAATAATTTTCTCGGCTTCGCGCACCTGCATCACCTGTAGATTCTGGACGGTAACGCGTTCATCACCCAGATGACCCGGCATTCCCATGTTTTTCCAAATACGGCCCGGAGTAGAACGATTGCCGACCGCACCAATGCGCCGATGCGTTTTCGAACCGTGTGCCGCACCTTGTCCGTGAAAGTTGTGCTTCTTCATCACGCCTTGAAATCCTTTTCCTTTCGATCGTCCGATCACATCGACATAGTCGCCCGCCTGAAATTGCGTAACGCTCAAATTGATTTCGCCTTCCGGAAGATCATTGGTCAGGCGAAACTCGCGCATGAATTTTTGCGGCTCCACGCCAGCCTTTTTGAATTCGCCAAGCAACGGCTTGTTCACACGCGATTCCTTCTGCGCGCCGAACCCGACCTGGACGGCCAAATAGCCGTCCTTCTCTTCAGTCAAACGACGCAGCAAAACGTTATCGCCAGCCGCAATCACGGTCACGGAACGCAATCGACCTTTGGCGTCGTAAACGCTGGTCATACCAATTTTTTGTCCAAGAAGTCCGATGCTCATGACCGTCTAATCGCAAATCTTTCAGAAAGGCCTCCGCTTAAATCTTAATCGTAATGTCAACGCCTGCAGGCAAATTCAGTTTCTTTAGTTCATCCACCGTTTTCGCCGTCGGCTCAATAATGTCCAACAACCGTTTGTGCGTGCGAATTTCAAATTGTTCCATCGACTTTTTATCAACGTGCGGAGAACGGTTCACCGTGAATTTCTCAATTAACGTCGGCAGCGGAATCGGACCTGCTACCCGCGCCCCCGTGCGCTTCGCAGTCTCCACGATCTCCACCGCGGATTGATCGAGCATGCGGTGATCGAACGCCTTCAATCGAATCCGGATGCGCTGGCCATTACTCATTTGGCCTCTTTCTGATCGAGAATGGCCGGAACCAGGTTTGCCGGCACTGGTTGGAAATGGGAAGGTTCCATCGAGTAACTAGAGCGGCCTTTGGAAAGTGAACGGATGGCAGTCGCGTAACCGAACAACTCGGCGAGTGGAACCTCGGCATGAATGATCGCGAGATTGCCGCGCGTTTCGATGCTGTGAATGCTGCCACGACGTCTGCTCAGATCGCCGCAGATATCTCCCTGGAACTCGTCCGGGGTGATGTTTTCGACTTTCATGATCGGCTCCAACAGAATCGGTTTCCCCTGCTTAAATCCATCTTTCATGGCAAAAATCGCCGCCATTTTGAATGCAAGTTCGCTGGAATCGACTTCGTGGAAGGAACCGTAAACGATATCGACCTCTACATCGACAACAGGATAGCCGCCGAGCACGCCGTTGAGCACCGCTTCTTGGATTCCCTTCTTGACCGCTGGAATGTATTCACGCGGAATGATGCCGCCGACAATTTTATTCTCGATGAGGAGACCTTTGCTGCGCTCGGCCGGACGCACATCCACTTCCACGTGTCCATACTGACCGCGGCCGCCGGATTGTTTAATCAACTTGCCGACGCCGTGCGCGTTCGTGGTGATCGTTTCGCGATAGGCGATTTGCGGCTTACCCGCGTTTGCGTCCACTTTGAACTCGCGAAACATGCGGTCGCGAATGATTTCCAAATGCAACTCGCCCATTCCTGCGATGATGGTTTGCCCGGTATCTTCGTGCGTATAGACGCGGAACGTCGGGTCTTCTTCGGCGAGGCGCTGAAGCGCAGTCGCCATTTTTTCCTGGTCTAGTTTTGTCTTAGGCTCAATGGCCATCGAAATGACAGGATCAGGGAAAGACGGCGGTTCGAGAAGGATCGGATGATCCTCATCGCAGAGCGTGTCGCCGGTGGTGATAT
>QHPC01000266.1:5286-6364 GCA_003218915.1 Verrucomicrobiota bacterium | reverse complement strand
GCGTGGGGCGCGGGAATTGCTTTGGGTGCCGCCGCCTGGGGCGCCTGGGGCGGCAACTGGGGCAATTGCGATTGGAACGGCGGCAACGTCAAGATCAATAACACTAACAATTTCAATCGTAACAACAATTTCAACCGCAACGTCAATCGCCAAGGCGGCAACTGGCAGCACAATTCGCAACACCGCGGGAATGCACCTTACGGGAACAGGCAAACGGCGAATAAATTCGGGGGTCAGGGCGCTCGTGGCGCAGGCGGCGCTGGTAATCGCCCAGGCGGCGGAGCTGGGACTCGCCCGGGTGGCGGTGGAGGTGGCATAGCAGGTGGCGGTGGAGCTGGAAACCGACCCGGCGGTGGTGGAGCTGGTAACCGACCCGGCGGTGGCGGAGCTGGAACGCGACCCGGCGGTGGCGGAGCTGGAACGCGTCCTGGTGGTGGCGGAGCTGGAACGCGTCCTGGTGGTGGCGGAGCCGGAACACGACCCGGTGGCGGCGGAGCAGGAACTCGTCCAGGTGGTGGCGGCGCTGGAACACGACCCGGTGGTGGCGGAGCAGGCGCTCGTCCGGGCGGCGGTACCGCTAAGAACCAAGTCGGTAACAGGACCGCATCATCGCGGCCTAGTTCCGGTTCTCGGGGCGGAGGATTTAGCGGCGGAAGTGGAAACCACGCGCGAGCCAGCAGCAGCAGAGGCGGTCATAGCATGGGAGGTGGCGGAATGAGTCGCGGTGGTGGCGGAGGGCGCGGCGGCGGAGGAATGAGCCGTGGCGGTGGTGGCGGTCACAGAGGCGGAGGCGGTGGTGGACGTGGCGGTGGTGGACGTGGCGGCGGCGGTGGAGGAGGCCGGAGATAAACGAATGATCGATGGAGAAAAAACTATGAAGACAACAAAGCGAAACACCATGACATCATCGAGAATGATCGTAGTCGCCGCAGCGATCCTCATAACAGGCTTCCTCGTGTCGGCCTCGGTCGCGGCGCCGGAAAAGAAGGAGGCGGCCGCAAAGCCAGAAGCTCAAGGAACGCCCCAAACAGAGCAAAAGGAATTCGACACGCCGAAACAGGCCGCCGATGCTCTGATT
>QHPC01000266.1:0-5275 GCA_003218915.1 Verrucomicrobiota bacterium | reverse complement strand
AGATCCAGTGATGGACAAGAATCGGGCGACCGAGTTCGCGAACAAGGCAAAAGAAAAGACCTCTGTCGAGCTAGACAAGAAAAACCCGAACCACGCCATTCTCCTTGTGGGTAACGATGATTTTCCGCTTCCGATTCCAATTGTGAAGCAAAAAGGAAAATGGTTTTTCGATACGAAAGTAGGTCGTGAGGAGATATTAAATCGACGTGTCGGTGCCAATGAACTGAATGCCATTGAGATTTGTCGTGGTTTTGTCGATGCACAACATGAGTACGCCATGGATAAGCACGACGGTTCAAAAGTAAACCAGTATGCGCAGCATGTTCTCAGTACGCCTGGGAAACACGATGGTCTGGCGTGGCAGAATCAAGATGGCACGTGGGAAGGTCCAGTGGGAGAAGAAGTCGCGAAAGCGCTGGCGGAAGGTTACAAGGCAGAGCGAGGCACCCCTTATCACGGTTACTACTTCAAGGTGCTAAAGGGACAGGGACCTGCAGCGCCCATGGGAGAGATGGACTTCGTGGTTGGCGGCGCCATGATCGGCGGATTCGCCCTGGCCGCTGCGCCCGCTGAGTATCGAGTGACCGGAGTAATGACGTTCATCGTTGGGCCCGATGGAGTCGTTTACGAAAAGGATCTCGGGCCCGATACACTGAAGACGTTTCAGAGCATGGACAAGTACAACCCCGACAAGACCTGGAAAGTGACCGAGGACGACGTGGAAGACGACTCCCAGGAAGGTCAATAACTCGAATCAGAAGCAACAGCAGCCTAACAACTGGCCAGTGAACTTAGCCGTGGTGCACTGAGTCTTTGTTCCTGCAATTGATCTTGGGTCTCAATCTTCGACTGAGTGTCGGTTAAACGCGGTGGCCCGGTTGCGTTATTTCTGGACGGCGCATCTCATCGTCAAGCCGCTTGATGATCATAACGCAAGTGCGTTGGCTTCGCCTTCACCGGGATTCATAAAGCTGCTCATCAACTCAGGTGGCCCCGCACGTCTCTGAAATGTTTAGGCGACGGTTTGCCGATCTCCTGCTTTTCGGCGTCACCGCAACAGAATTAGTAATCCTCTTTCTACTCACGCCCACCTTCACGATCACAGATTGGATCTATGTCCTGCAACATTTGATCGTGCTTGGGATCGCCATTACAAGGCCTTCCGCGAAAATGCGGGATTACTCCGTTGGTTCGAGCATCGCGGTCGGCGTCGCTTACGTTTATCCGTATGCGCAAGTCATCGACCTGCGCTGGTCGCCCGGGCAAGTAGCATCGCCCACAACCGGGCTGGTGTTGGTGATGCTCGCGGCTGGTCTTAGTCTCGTTAGTCTGCTCACCATGGGAAGACTCTTCGGGGTCCGTCCGGCTTTGAGAGGTCTGGTAACTAATGGGCCCTACAGGTTCCTCCGCCACCCGATGTACCTCTCGTACGTACTTGCAGACATCGGGTACAACCTGCAAGAATGGAATTCTGTCACACTCCTTCTCGTATTGATCGGTTGGGCATCTCTGGTCTACCGCATCCGCGCCGAGGAACGGGTACTCTCTCAACATGCCGAATGGCCAGCCTACGCCGCCTTGGTCCGCTACCGCCTCGTCCCCGGTATTTGGTGACAGCGCCGCTTGCACGCGTACTGGTGTACCGTATCGCACCATCTTTCTGGCATTGATCGGCTACGGCCAATTACGTGCGAGAGCACCTGCCAGCCAAAAAAACTCGAGCCGACTACGTGGCACTCGAAGGTCCGTGTGCTTTGCCTTGAAAAGCATTGACTAGAGGAAGGCAGATCTAAATGATCGCCGAAAACCGATGCGTATTACGAAAAAGAAGAGGCATAAGCCGGCAATCAGCTAAAACTTGACGACCGACGCACGATAACAATACCGCCGTGATGAACACTGAAATCATATCTCTCATCATATTGGGATGCGTGATCGGCGCAGTACTGCTGGGAAGCGTACTACGACGTATTCTGCCCGAAGATCACTTTAGCGCCGACACTAAGGAGACTGTTAAGCTGGCTATGGGGCTGCTTGCGACCATGGCGGCTCTTCTACTTGGCTTACTCGTGGCTTCTGCCAAGGGTTCCCATGACAACGCGCGAAGTGAGGTTATTCAAATGGCAGCGAAGGTCGTGTTTTTGGACCGGGTTCTCAGCGGGTATGGGCCGGAAACTGCAGAGGCGCGCGCTCTTCTTCGCAACGCAGTTGAACAACTCGCTCACCAGGGCACGCAACTCCCAAATGTGAATGCGCGCGTCAATCTTGCGCCCGACCCGCAAGCCGGCAACGCGCTCTATCTGACTATTCAGCAGCTTACACCGCGTGATGAGATGCAGCGTAATCTTAAGGCCCAGGCGACGACGCTCGCACTCGAGCTAGGTCAGCATCGCACCTTGCTTATGGCACAGTCAATCCCTTCCATTTCGATGCCTTTGCTGGTTGTAGTGGTATGCTGGCTTGTTGTTATCTTCACGGGTTTTAGTGTAATCGCTCCTCGCAATGCGACAGCGAGGGCGGCTCTAATGGTATCGGCTCTCTCGGCGGCGGCCGCGATTTTTTTGATCTTGGAATTGGACCGGCCTTTTAGCGGCCTGCTTCGGATCTCTAACGAGCCGGTCATAAATGTGTTGGGCCGTCTGGGAAAATGAGGCCTGTTAAACACAGGCGCACTGAGAGTCTTGCGCTTTGCTTTTAGCTGGCAACAACTTTTGATTGTTACGCTCGGTTTCCTCGCTGCCGTGCAATGATCTCCATAATGAACGGTGTGATGCGAGTAATTCACTGGGTCGGTAAGCTGCTCGTTTTTGTCGCCGCCATCCTTGCTATAGCGTGGGCATTCGGCGCAGTATGGTTTGACGTTCCGTTCGGAAAAGCAAATAAGATTGCGGCTGGACTCCTGGCGATCGGATTTGCGATTACGCTCGCATTCGTCAAACCGTTTTGGCGCAAGATAGCTGCAGTCGCCCTTCTTTTCGGTGTTGTGTTTGGATGGTGGTGGACGCTTTCGCCGACCAACGACAGCGACTGGCAACCGGACGTGGCTAAGCAAGCATGGGCCGACATTGAAGGCGACGAAGTAACATTGCACAACGTACGCAATTGCGATTACCGGACGGAGGCTGACTATACTCCGCATTGGGAGACGCGCACTGTGCGCATCTGGCAGATCACCGGCATCGACCTGGCGATCAACTACTGGGGATCGCCTTGGATCGCGCATCCCATAGTCAGCTTTCAGTTCGCTGACGCACCGCCGCTATGCTTCTCCATCGAGACTCGGAAGAAGGTTGGCCAAACCTACTCGACTATCGGTGGGCTCTATCGGCAGTTCGAGCTCATCTACATCGCGGCTGATGAGCGCGACGTGATCCGCCTGCGAACAAATTACCGCAAGGAAGATGTCTATCTTTACCACATGACGATTTCGCCGGCGCGCGCGCGCGAACGATTCCTTGAATACATCCATTCGCTCAACGCGCTGCGGAACAAACCGCGTTGGTACAACGCTGTCACCACTAACTGCACCACGAGCATCCGTGCGCAGCATCCACCGAAGGAGCGTGTGCCGTGGGATTGGCGCATCCTGCTCAATGGCAAAGGCGACGAACTGATGTATGAGCGCAACTTCATCGTCACGGGCGGACTTTCCTTTGCCGAGCTAAAGACCCGAAGCCTGATCGACACGCGCGCCCGCGCCGCTAACGGCTCTGCCGATTTTTCCCAACTGATCCGCGAAGGTTTGCCTGAAGCGGCTGCGTCCGATACGTCAGGTCAGTAATGACGATACCAGATGCTTTTGATCGGTTTTGGCTTGTCGCACTGGTTTCACTTCCCATACGAGTATTTTCCGCTGCGGAACAGGCGTCGGCCGATTCCACCACAGCCGCAGACCAACTGAAGGCTTTGCGCGACCAGACTATCATTCAAACTAGCGTAGGGCTGGATACCGAATGGGACCAATTCGATGGTGGCGCAGAAAAGGTGAAGTGGACGCTGGGAGGCGTATGGGGATGGCACGTCCGCGAACAGCAAGATTGGGCTTTGCGATTTAAGCTGCCATTCGTCTATAATCGGAGCGATGACTCGTCACACCACGCCGACATAGGCGGAATCGGTGATATCGAAATTGGCACTGGCACGGCATTTCGTATGAGCAACACGTGGCGTACTGCTAGTGGGATTGAACTTCACGCTGATACTGCTTCGAATCCCGCGCTAGGCGACAGCATGTGGCGCCTTAGGCCGGTTTGGGGCGTGGCACATGATGTTACGAATTGGCTGACAGTTACTTTTAATGCCGAATACAACCATTCGATCGCCGAACAACACAACGCCCCGCAGCAGCGCTTTGTCGAGCTGTCTCTGCCTGCCACTGTCATCCTTCCACGCGATTGGCGATCAGTACGAATTATAAGGCAAAGGTTAATTTTGAAAACGGCGACCGCTGGACATACTTCGTAGACTTTGGAGTGGCCAAACGCCTTTCAAAGACCCCAGTCGTCCTTAGTGCGACCTTGGAAAAAGCATTGGATGGCAACGCTAACAAGTTTCAGGTCAATTTCACCATCACTTACTATTTCGAGAAATGATGCGTCAGGGAGCAATTATAATTTGCTCAATTTCGCACGGCATTCGCAAAGCGCTCGAGATATATACGCTGCAGGTCTTCACGGCTGAGTTTGGCCGGACCGAGATCGAAGTCGACCTTTTCGATCGTGCCTCTGAAATACTTCGGTAGTACCTTCACGTATTCGAATTTCGGGACCACCGGTAGACCATTGTCAGTGCCGATATCCATGCCGTCGTAGGAAGCGAACCGGAACGGGACGCTATGCTCCATTTTTGCCTCAGCTTCCTGTTTGCCATTGATGAAAAGACGGCTCGTGCCGCTGGTGCCGAACTCGCCGGGTTTATCGGCCGTGAATTCATAACGCACATTCACTTTGCCCTGGGGCAACGCATCGCGTGAACTGATGGTATCCAGTTTCAGACCGAGCAAGCTATAGGTGTGCTTGAGATGACCATTTTCGACATAGAGCGAAAAGCCGCCCAGGAAACTGCCCTCGGCTACAATCACGCCTGCCATGCCAGGCCGCAGTCCCAGGCCCGGTCGCCCCGGATTAAACAAGTCTGCGCTGATGGCGTACGAGCGGTTATAAATCGGAGGAATCATCCCGGAAGAGATGTTTTCCGTTCCGTTGTAATAGGTGAACTTCGTCTGGTCCGGCAAACCTTTTGGAAATCCCCATACCGTCGCCATCTCTCCGAGTAA
>QHPC01000382.1 GCA_003218915.1 Verrucomicrobiota bacterium | reverse complement strand
TTCTGTTTTACAAGCGTCTTAATCCTGGATCGCTTTTTCCAGCCGCATACGAAATTTGCGTTTATCCCCTCGCCTACGCAATGGCTCAACTGAATCGCCTCCGTTGGCAAATTGGCGGCGCAGGGGCGTTGCTTTTGTTAGGCGGCTTCGTCGCAAGCCATGTGGTAGCACTCAGGTTCTCGGCGCCAGTGAAAAAACTCGCGCTGGATTCGGAGGAGAATCGCGCACAACGAAAACGCGCTGAAGCTGCACTTGCTTCGACCACACAGGAATTGGAACGGTCGACGCGATATTCTGCCGACGCGTCCCATCAGTTGAAAAGCCCGGTCACGGTCCTTCGCGTCGGCCTGGAAACATTGCTGACGCGCGAAGGGTTCAAGCCGGAAGTTTACGAGGAGTTATCTACCCTGCTCCATCAAACGCATCGTCTGACTGGCGTGATCGACGATCTGCTTCTTTTGTCGCGCATGGATGCTGGACACCGATTCGCCTGATGTGAAAATCGAGAAGGAATTTACCGCCGGTTTATTTGTGGCCGGAGAAAAGCAGTACACCTCCCTCATTGTGCAGAATCTCCTTGAGAATGCACGAAAGTATAACCGGCCCGGTGGGCTAATCCGAGTCAGCGCATCCCTCGCCGACGGGACCAGAAATGTTGTGCTGAGTGTTGGGAATACGGGCCGCACAATTCCGCCTAACGAAAATATCTTCGAGCGTTTTCATCTTCGCTCGACTCCCTCAGTCACGTCGGGTCATGGGATCGGTTTAAACTTGGCGCGCGAGCTCGCCAGACTGCACGGCGGCGATTTATGCCTGGTTCGCTCGGAAAACGATTGGACTGAATTTGAAGTGCGCTTTCCTGCTGCGGACGGTGTTAATGCTGTTACATGAAGCTGCGCGTCTTCAGCCTGTGCGTTTTTGCCTGCACAGCCTGCGCCTTTGACATCGATGATGTTTTCGACCAGCTCGACACCGCCCTTACCGCCTCGGCATTTCAAGATAATCTGCGCGCGCGATTGAGCGGTCGCTCTTTCTCGACGCGCAAGTCGGCTCGCACATTTATTTCTTCTCACAATCGCGGCTGGATCGCGGCTTTGACCCGAGCGATAACGGCGCTCAAATTCGGCTCGACGAATACGCGCTGCGAATCACGCCCTGGGATGATGGTCGATTGACGCTGCAAATCGGCAAGTTCGCCACGGTCGTTGGCAACTGGGTGCCGCGGCATCTCTCCTGGGAGAATCCCTTCATCAACGCGCCGATAGTTTATGAAAACGTCACGCCAATTCGCGACAAGTCTGCGCCTCTTTCGCTGTTCGACTTCGTCTACGGGTTCTACTACTACCAAAAGTACGCGTTCAATCCGGTAATCTGGGGACCCAGTTATGCGAGTGGCTTTTCTGTTTCCGGCCGGCTGGGTCGATTTGATTATGCAGCCGAAATGAAAAACGCATCCCTCTCGTCGCGCCCGGAATCATGGCACATCACGGAGGTGGGTTTCGAAAATCCGACCTTTAGCGGGCGCGCGGGTTTCCGGCCTAATGAGGCGTGGAATTTTGGATTGTCAGCGAGCGAAGGGCCATATTTTCGGCCTGAGGCCGAATCCACACTGCCGCCTGGACGCGATATCGGCGATTACCGGGAATTTGTGCTTGGGCAGGATGCCAGCTTCGCCTGGCGTCATTTGCAACTTTGGGCTGAATTTTACGAAGCGCGCTTCGAAGTGCCGCGAGTGGGAAACGCAGACACATTCGCCTACTACGTCGAAGCGAAATACAAATTTACGCCGCAACTATTCGGCGCGATTCGCTGGAACCAACAACTCTTCGGCAATATCAATGATGGCTACGGCCATAACGTTCGCTGGAGTCCAGACCTCGGCAGAACCGACATTGCCGTGGCCTATCGTTTCACAACACACACGCAGCTAAAATTGCAATACAGTTTTCAGCACGAGACCACCAGCCCTGGCGATGACAATCATTTGTTTGCTGCACAGTTTACCGTTCGTTTCTAATTATCGAATCTACTCTTAAAATCCGTGCGAATCCTGATTGTCGAAGATGAAATCCCCGTGGCGCGGCGAATCGTGTCGGCGTTGATTGAGGCTGGACATGATCCGAAAACAGTTCACGATGGCGAAACCGCTTTGGACGAAGTGAGCAAGACGCCCTTCGACCTCATCGTGCTCGATATTATCCTGCCGGGGATGGATGGGTTTGACCTCCTGCGGCATTTGCGTTCGCAACATATAGCCAGCCGCGTGCTAATGCTGACTGCCCGCGGGGAGATGAAGGACCGCGTTACCGGATTGCAACTCGGCGCCGATGATTACTTGCCAAAGCCATTTGCCATGGGGGAATTGGTGGCCCGTGTAAATGCGCTCGGACGACGGTATCCGGAAGAGCCAGCGCTCAAGCTTCATGTTGGTG
>QHPC01000381.1 GCA_003218915.1 Verrucomicrobiota bacterium | reverse complement strand
TAACGTGATCACTTTCCTCCATGGCAAACTGGTGAGCGCTTTGCCCACGCACGCAATCATTGATGTCGGCGGTGTTGGCTACGAAGTTTTTATCCCGCTTTCAAGCTACGATCGGTTGCCTGAACCAGGCCAGCCGATTCGCATTCTCACACATCTGGCTGTTCGCGAAGACGCGCGTGTGCTTTACGGATTCATGACGGCCGCGGAGCGCGATCTCTTTCGTTTGCTCGTCAACAATGTCAGCGGCATCGGGCCGAAGCTGGCGCTCGCAGTCCTTAGCGGAATGAGCGTAAATAATTTCAAGGCCGCCGTGGTGAACTCCGATGTGGTTGCAATTTCAAAAATCAGCGGCCTCGGAAAAAAAACAGCCGAGAGAATCATTTTGGAATTAAAAGACAAGCTCGGCGTGGCGGCAGCCTGGGAAGCAGCCAGTGCAGCGCATGCACCCACGCCCGAGCAGGAGCAAGCCAACGAGGCTGTGCTCGCATTGATCGCGCTTGGCTACAAACAGATCGATGCACACAAAGCAGTGCGCGACCTCCAGGAGAAAGGCGAAGCGAAATCAGCGGAAGAATTGGTCAAGCTCGCGCTGAAGCGCATAGCGGCAGGACAATGATTGTAGGGCGTTCGCCGCGGCGAACGCTTTCCCAAAAGCTGGCGTCTCGTAGAATGAAGCCAGCGGGCGCTGAGCGACATGGACGGGCGGGCCGCAGGCCGAGTGAACGGGAGTGAACGAGTCAGACGCCCTACAATATTTCAGCGTTGGACGTTGGAGGTTGGGTGTTGGACGTTTCTGGAGATGATCGCCGCGGCTGACAATAGGCGTACAACTATTCGAAACGCTTTCCCGAAGGAAGGTCTTTTTGCCGAAAAGGACTGGCTTCTCTCGCCGGATGCCTTTCCGATCGAGAAAAAATTCGTCACCGAACTGGAACAACTCGGACATAGGCTGTTCGTTTTTCAGCGCGCCTGTAACCAGCTCTATCAGCTGAGCATTAAAGACAAACAGCCCGCCTGGGTAGCGCGTTATCTCGATGCCGGTAAACCAAAAGAACTGATTGAGTTTTCGAAACGGAAAGAAATTCGGGACGATTTACCGCGGGTGATCCGGCCAGATCTTATTCTGACTGAGAAGGGCTACGTCATCGCCGAAATCGATTCGGTCCCCGGCGGAATCGGTCTGACCGGTTGGCTTAACCAGACGTATTCAACATTCGATAACGAGATTATCGGCGGTGCGAACGGAATGCTGGACGGATTTCGCACTGTGCTGCCAAACGGCGGCGACATTGTCATCTCGCAAGAGGCCGCAACATACCGACCGGAAATGGAGTGGGTCGCCGCGCGATTGAACCAAAAGAGGAACCCGCCGTCGGGGGATTCCGTTGTAGCCGCGGGCGTCGACCGCGGCCTTCATGCTGAAGCATCACTCGCCGAGTCCGGCTACAGTTGGCGCGTTGCTGCCGCTGAGAGTTATCAGCCGCAGGACGGACGTGCGGTGTACCGTTTCTTCGAATTATTTGATCTGCCAAATATTCCCGGGATCGAGAACACGCTGCGCGCGAATGCTGAAGGTCGCATTAGCATCACGCCGCCGATCAAGCCGTATCTCGAAGAGAAAATGTGGTTCGCGCTTTTTTGGATGCAGCCGCTCCGCGAATTCTGGCGACGCGAATTAGGCGATAAGTATTTCGTCAAGCTACAGGAAGTGATTCCCTACTCATGGCTGCTTGATCCAACGCCCTTGCCACAACATGCAGTCATTCCACGCTTGGAGATACATGATTGGCGTGAGGCAGCGAAGTTCAGCCAGAAAGATCGCGATCTTCTTCTTAAGGTTAGCGGCTTTTCACCGCTGGGCTGGGGCAGCCGGGGGATCGCGCTCGGCGCTGACCTGCCGCATGCAGAGTGGGAAAAGCGAATCGAGCATGCCCTTAACACATTCGAATCATCGCCGACGATTATGCAACGCTTCCACAAAGGTCGACTAGTCGAGCATCAGTACTGGGATCCGGATTCTAGCGAGTTAAAGACAATGAAAGGTCGCGTACGCCTTTGTCCGTACTATTTCGTGGAGAGCGATCGCGTGAAATTACGCGGCGCACTGGCCACCATCGTTCCAGCGGACAAGAAATTTCTGCATGGAATGAGTGACGCGATTCTGGTTCCATCGAAGACACAGTGATGTCCAACGGCACGCAATTTAAAGCGTGCAAACGCGCTGACTTTGCCTCAGAAAAGGAGCCATGAACATCACCAAAAACCTCGGAATGCTCCTGCTCGCAATCTATCTGATCATCAGCGGCCTGATGGGACTGATGGGTTTCAGTCTTGGCATTATCATGCCCATCCTTGCACTGGCAGCCGGCATTTTGATTCTCATCGGCAAGTAGCAACGCATGCGGCATATCACAAAAATTCCGGCCCGAGAGGCGATTTTTGCTTATAATCGAATCGGCTGATGCTGCTGGAATAATGTCAGATGCTTTTGAATGTGTTTCTGGTCGCTTGGTGCAATT
>QHPC01000011.1 GCA_003218915.1 Verrucomicrobiota bacterium | reverse complement strand
CCGCTCTCGGAACCTCTCGGGTGTGCAAAAACACAGTTCGGCGCTGCCTGGCAATTCATCCGATTCTGCCGAAGAGCCCTATTCGTGTCACCAAACGACCTGTTACTGCTGGAGAGAGGGCGGCGGCTTCAACTCTCGTGAGTTCTTCCTCGGGAACTTTCGGGCTATAGGAGCCTCGATATACTCGGCCCGTATGCCACACTCGAGAACGTCAAGGAAAAGGATTTCTGTGAAAAGCCCGCTGGTTTCAAAGATAAAGTTCGTGATGTCGTAGCCCCAGTTCACGGTGACCAATGATCCCTCTGACGATAGTGGATTGCCGTGATATTCAGGCGGCTCCACCAACTGAACGACAATGCCGTCAGGCGCCAAGGATGCACAAAATCGAGTCGGCTCGTTTTTTCTGACGAGCGGAGTAGTAAAGAGATGCGCTCCACCGGGGCGAAGCGTTCGGGCAATTTCATGGCAAGCGGCAGCAGGATCAAAGAGGTGTTCGAAAACATCCTGAGTGATGTGCAAATCAAAGCTCTCGTCACCGAAGCTCAGGTGTTCTAGATTTTCGCAGCGAATGCCATTCACGATCGTCCCTGGCGCTACGCCCGGATAGTAATGGCTTGCAATGTACGCGGGCGCCTCCTTGGCTAATCTCCGATTCGCCCCTCTGCCTAGCACTGGAGATGACTCGTGGATCGAAAGGCTTCGCCACTGCGGGAAGAATCGTTCTATGCAAAACATAAGTGCACGCTCTCGCGGGAGGGAATCGCAGTTTGTGCACCGATAGTTATCGCGCCACCAATCGCTTGTGGCTACGAACTGAGTCCTCGAATCGCAGCAGTAACAATAACCATCGTTTTGAAACATCGCGCTGTTCCAGTCTTACGCCGGTGTTTTTCGGGCATAACTAAACATTGTGTAGCACAAGTTCGCGCTGTTAAATCTATGTTGTTCGCGCTTCGATAGCACGCTCGATCCAAATTTGGCCGCCAGTATTTCGCAAGCAATTGGGCATATGTTTCTCAAACCACTCGCGATGCCGCGCGATCAAATATGCGGTGAAAAGTTTGATCCGAAACTCACCGTTGAACTGGAGAAATGCGCGAAGTGCATATTGTTCGTTCCATCCCCGACCTTCGCGTAACCACTCGGGCGGATACTCGAATCGATCGAATACATCATGGAAATGTATGAGGGTGCCTGGATTTAACCTTGGGAGAATGTCAGAAAAGAGCAACTGACAGTCACTACCTGCTTTGAGTACATGACTAGAATCAACAAACAGGATATCACCCGCTTCGAGTGTGTCGAATAGCGTTAAGTTCACGTCTTGAAGTTTCCGTGAGATCAGCCGAGGTTCATGATCCTCGTTAGGGCGTAAGAGCGAGATCAGAAGTTCTGGATAGGGTTCGACAAAGGTGCAGTCAATGCCGCCACCGAAATAGCGTTCATTCGTATCGAGGATTAGAGCAGACGTGTGACCGGACCCGATCTCTAAAATTCGACGTGGTTTGAGCTCGCGAATCATGCAGAAGAGGATGATCGCGTCGCCCCACGAGTACGAGGGATTGTGAAAGGCGAATCTGAACCGCTCGTTCTTTTCTGCTGGAAATGGAATTTCAGCATAGTATCGGGAGAGTTTTTCCAAGAGAGCTAGCTGTTGATCTTCTCTTAGATCGATCCCGCTGTACGATGCCGGCGCGGTGGTGATTGCCCGTTCAATGTCTTCAATGCTGGGAATCGGTGAACAGAAGTGTCCGGGTGGTACGTATTGCGGCGGCTGATGACTCTCCATGTGTCTTGCTGTCGAGTGCTCGCTAAGTATTGAATTGCAGCGCGGTCTGACGATGCCAAATCATCATACTTTTTGATGAGAGGCTACCAAGTCCGCAAATGCTTGGACTGGTAAGCCATGTCGAATCGCGAACTGGCAAACACTATAGTGCTCGGTGTAAGCGTTTGCCGGCCCTCGCTGATTTCTGCCAATCGCCTCACCCGACCAAGTTTCACTCCTATCCAGAAAATTCTGGGATGCGGGATCAATGGTATGAGTGGCGCCCATTCGGTATAGGTCTGCATTAATCAGATAGCAGCTGCCGACGGAATCCAAGCGATAGATGGGCCCGGGCTGATCGAAGTACGGCACCGTGAAACGAGCCCAGCGCGAATTTTCAACGAATCCAGCTATGTCAAAGAACCGCCCAGGGCCGAATCCATCTTTATTGGCAGGTTCAGTAATCTCGCCCTCCATTAATACAAGTGGGGCGGCAATGCCGCCTTCAGCGCGCTGGATGAGTTGTTCTATAAGGAAGGGGGGATAATCGATGATATCGGCGTCCACCCAAAAAATCCATCGTTCGTCTTGGAGGTAGCGTTCAACCATGTGTTGCCGAAGAGACGCCATTGCGGCCTGACGATGCGGATGCGGTTGACCGCGCACAGGCGCTTCACCGCAATTGTCGTGAACAACACGACAATTGCGCATGCCCTGAACAGCGCGATGGGCTAGCTCCTTGGCGCGCTCGAGGGCTCGGCCCGCCAGCTGCGGGCTCAGCGGCGTTAGAACCAACACTGAATTCGCAGTACTGCTGGGCCAATGCTCCAGCGATAATTCAACCGAGGGCATCGTTCGATGTGATGTTAGATCCAAACGATTGGGATGAATCGCAACAGCCTTGAGTGGCTCACCACCCAGAAACGTTTCGAGAGACGCGACAAAGTCTTTCGCTAACTGCGGTCTCATACACGCGATGTCGCCGCGAAGACATACATTGTGGCGATTCCGACCAAATTGGTGATAGCAGCCTAAACAATGCAATGATTGATCAGCAAAAAAGCTCGCTCGCTCAAAGTCCCAAATTGCGGCGTGCCCCGACGTGGCTCCCAGCCAGAGGAATGTTCGCTTTTGCAGAAGCTGTCCCAACTCTGAAATCCAGTTATCAGATGTGACCAAAAGATCGGAGGCACCTATTTCCTTGAGCAACTCGATTCCGGAGCACAAGGCGGCGCGTTTCCAATCGGGCGCAGCAAAGCCGTCGAGAGTTTGGGTTTCGAATGTGCCGTAGTCGGTGTAAGGGCTAATCTCGAAACTCCTTTCGCGAAGCATCCCTGCCACGGCGGCAAAGCTTTCTACGTGGGGTTCTCTTCCTTCAAACAACGGAGATTTTCGTGCGATGTAGAGCATTGCTCGCTTTGGTGATGTCACATCCTCGCGACGGCAAGACTCGCTTAGTGATTCCAAATGCGCCTTGGCCCCGAGAAAATCCGGGATACAGCCCATGCGATTTGCGATATCATGAACGTACGGTATCTCGGATCCATTGACGCCGAGCTCATAATAACGCGCGTAATCGTTTTCTCGAAGTTTTTGCCAGCTTGGGATCAGCCGGATACGCGGATGCTGAAAAAACTCAGCCAGTTGTTCATGCACTCCCCAAAGATCAATCACCGCGGTCTTGTGTTCGCTCAAGAGGTTGACGATGGCAGGTAAACTCGCGCACTGCATCTGTCGGTCGGTATCCAGGAATCGAACCCCGATTCGATTCGAAAGTGTGCGAGTGCGAAGATACTTGTCCCATTTTTCAAACAGGCGCGCTCGATTGCGATCAAGGACATTTTCGACGGCAAATTGCGGCAGAAGGCGCGAGCTTGAGCTGCGTTCGTGTTCATAAGGCGTGTCAAGCAGGGCGATTTGGAGTCCCATTTGGCGATAGCGAAGACAAAGATCGGCATCTTCAAAATAAAAATAATCGTAGGATGGGGAAAACAGCCCGAAACGCCGCGCGATGTCGGAACGAATCCCAAGCGCCGACCCATCGACAAAATCGAATTCCTCCCCAGGATCTTTGATCGGAATGCCACAGCCGTCTTCGCGCAAACGCGAGGCTGTTTCACTTAAGCCGACGATTACTGCGTCAGAACGGCGAAATTGATCAACTAATTTTATGAGCCAATCTTCGTCGATGACTCGGACGTCGCTGTTCATGACAAGAAAAACGTCCGAATCAAATTTATCAAAGACCATGTTATGGCCCGTCCCGAATCCGACGTTGAAGCCATTTTCTAGGATATGTACGGCTTCGGCGCGAAGATGACTTGTCGTGGCGATGATCTGATGAATTTGCGTGATAACGGCGGCGTCCGGCTGATAATTAAACGAAAGACTCAGAGAACATTCTATATCGCCCCGCGATTCCGCTCTCAGAATTTGCTGCAGGATTGAGTGCAAAAACCGTTCAACGAGGTCTTCCCGATAATAGAACAATACCGAGATCACCAACCTTACGCGATCTGGCAGCGCAGGAACCTTGATCGTTTCCGTTCTTGGCGGCTGGGGATAGACTTCGGTAACGGATCTGGGTGGCAATAGGTGGGCGGGCGGCCGCAACGCCAGCGCAGTCGCGTTTAGCCAGGCGTGTCCATATTTTTCATCCGGCTCCAGGTGGCATCCTTCGGCCCATTCATTCCACGCGTTGATAAAAATCAATCGCTCGTCAGATTCTTCTTTGCTTTTCACGTGCTCCACGGCGGCGGATAGCCATTCGTAATAGGACTCAGGTGAAGAATTTGCCCAGATGACCCCGTGTGACCCCCGCCGCGACGTGTTATCCCAAGAGGGCATCACCGCAGCATATGTCTTCTCTGTGCTTGAGGCGGTAATCAACTGCTCGAGAGCAATTCGGCGCAGATCAGTATAATCATAAATGGTCCCCTTGAATTCCTCGTCCTTCCCTGCGACCAAGGAAGTAATTATGGCAGCGGGGAAATGGGGCGGGAACTGGACGGCCGCGTCAAAACCGTAAGCTCGGGCCGCGGTTTGATCATGGAAACTGCGGACCATGACGAGATGCAACTCTCCGTGTCCTTTGCGACGGAAATATTCTCGCCACCTTTCCGTGGTCCCGAGCGAGTCAGGGAAAAGAGACGTTCGGTAAACGAGCAGTAACGGTTTGCCGCGGACGCGGATATAATTTTTTTCTAACAGAACCTTCTCTACACGCTGGATGAAATTTACGTCGTCTTCTGGCGAATAGCTTTGCGCGATCAGGACGTCGTTCTCAAGACCATCCCAGCGGCGCGTCCAATTTTCGTTCGCCCAACAGATACAAAAAGGGAACTCGGGCTTACCCGATTCAAGCATTCTGTGAAGGGGCAGATCTAAAAGAACTTTGCCGCCAAACCAATAATAATAGAAGCAGAACCCATAGATCCCGTACGTCTTTGCCAGTTCAGTCTGCTTTTGCAGGACCTCTGTTTCACGCAGATCGTAGTAACCAAGTTCTGTGGGTACGTGGGGTTGGTAATGACCGGGAAAGCTCGGCCGTGCGGCGCGCACGCTATTCCATTCGGTAAAACCTTTGCCCCACCAGAGATCATTCTCGGGAATCGGGTGAAACTGTGGTAGGTAAAAGGCGATAGCTTTAACCGTCGGGACTAAGGGTGGATCGGGCGGAGCGGTAGGTTCTCTCGGAATTTCAAACGCGGGTCGATAGGGCTCGAAAGAGGTCGTTTCCGCGGTTTTACGTCCTTCCATTCGTCCTTGTAACACGAAATGGGTTAAAGGTTCGATGTCCGCCGCTGCTACGTCCGGGTAAGCACGGAGATAAAACTGCGGATCAAAACGCGGGTTTGGCTGGTGCCCAAGCCTCCAACCTACGGTCAGGTAATGTGCCAAGGGAGTCATCTCGCCGACGACGGATTCGGGATGGTTTTTTATGTAGAATTGCGAGTCAAACTCGGGATGGGGCGAGCGCCCTTCGCGAGCTCCACAAGAGACATAATGCTCCAATGGAGTCAGGCTAACATTCATTAACGTCGGCTTCTGACTCAGATACCATTTCGTTTCGAACAGGGGATGAGGATCGCGGCCCGCTTGAGCGCCATGGCGAAGGTAATGTTGCAGTGGATCCATTCCTGATTTCTGAACGTCCGGATTTTTGCCAAGGTACCACTCCCGATCGAAGTGCATTGAAAGTTTCGATGCCGCCGGCGGGGAAACCGGCTCGCGCTTACTAGCCGTTTGGCGCGATCGAAGCAGCGATTCTGGCCTCAACGAGCCGAGGGCTTGGTGCACCTGGTTCTGCAGCACCACGAGTTCTGCCAGAGAGTTCAGGGCAATTCCAGGCGGGGTTTTCTTTGATTTCAGCGTACGCTGTATACCCTGCAGCTTCTGCTTCAACGCTTCTGCAGTGATCTTAGGATTTGGCGGAAGATTATGTGTCCTCTCGCTAGAAAGCGCGATTCGTAAGGGCCGGCAGGCTTTCCATAGGAACTTTCGTTTGCGGATCAGTCGAATGTCGCGGAAGAGCGCTTGAATTAAAACTGCCGCTGGAGAGTCGCTGTCTTGCAAGCGTTGCCGCGTCAGGCCAAAGATCTCGGCAAAACTTTTAACATCTTGATTTAGGTTGCGTAGTTTGACTGCTAGCTCGGCAACCTGAGAATTCATAGCGGCTAACTGAATGTGTTCGGTCTGGACCGAGTTTTGTAGATCCCGAATCTCTGCGTTGTTTGCAGCGATGGTCGCGTCGCGCTGTTTCAGCTCCTGCTCTGAGCGGGCAATGGCCGCGGACATTCGCTCGAACTCTGCGTTGTTTGCGGCGATGGTCGCATCGCGCTGTTTCAGCTCCTCTTCTAAGCGGGCAATGGCCGCGGACATTCGCTCGAACTCTGCGTTGTTTGCGGCGATGGTCGCGTCGCGCTGTTTCAGCTCCTCTTCTAAGCGGGCAATGGCCGCGGACATTCGCTCGAACTCTGCGTTGTTTGCGGCGATGGCCGCGTCGCGCTGTTTCAGCTCCTGCTCTGAGCGGGCAATGGCGGCGGACATTCGCTCGAACTCTGTGTTGTTTGCGGCGATGGTCGCATCGCGCTGTTTCAGCTCCTCTTCTGAGCGGGCAATGGCCGCGGACATTCGCTCGAACTCTGTGTTGTTTGCGGCGATGGTCGCGTCGCGCTGTTTCAGCTCCTCTTCTAAGCGGGCAATGGCGGCGGACATTCGCTCGAACTCTGTGTTGTTTGCGGCGATGGCCGCGTCGCGCTGTTTCAGCTCCTGCTCTGAGCGGGCAATGGCGGCGGACATTCGCTCGAACTCTGTGTTGTTTGCGGCGATGGTCGCGTCGCGCTGTTTCAGCTCCTCTTCCGCCACGTTCTTTTTTTGTTCAAGGTTGCGGAGCTTCTGTTGCATCTCTGTCAAGGAGGTGCTGATCGCTTCCGGGCTTGCATCGACCAAAATCGAGAGCTCCAAGCGGAGCGGCGAGTCGCCCAGCGCTATGGTTGACTGCGGCAGCAATAGCTGAGGGTCATTTCCAAAACTTAGGATCCGGAGATAGGAGTCATGCGCCAAGCGGCAAGCAGTGCCGCCAACTGTCAAAGCAGTAAACTCCGTGCTTCCTGTGGCGGCCCACAGAATCTCCCCGGTGCTTGGCCGTTTCAGTGCCATCTCGGCGATGTCAATGACGGCCGGATAGCTGACCGGATCGATCCTAAACGGTCGGTCGAGGTTGCGTTCCCTTCCAGGCAGATCGATGATCAACAGCTTCCAGCAGCCGCTTGCAAAATAACGTGTTTGGCTTTCCTCTGCTCGATAGCCTTGGGCGACTGGGTGAAAGATCTCAAGTCGTACAAGACCCTCACTGTCCATATCTGCTTTTTTGCTCTTGGCGATTTTCTGATCCAGAGAGCCTAATTCTGCTTCGAGAAGGTTGACCCGAGGATAGAAGAGCTCACTGCCGCGGCCGAACTGTGCCACAAGGGGCGCTGTCTTTTCTCCGATTTCAACCGACGTAGATGCATTGCGAATGGTCTCGTAGAGATCCAACACGAGGTTTGGAATTGGGGACTTGCGCTTGTTAGTCTTCCCCTTTTTGAAATGGTGATGCCGCAAGGTCGGTTCGAGGAACTTTCGAAGCGAGGTGCGGACGCGAAATGGCGCTCGAAGATTAACTCCCAATTCTTTCCGTAGTTCAGTCAACACTTTGACGGGATCATTCATCATCTCTTCGTAGCAAACGACCGACCACTGGTGCGCGCGGGTGGCGCTTATGGCGTGCGCGACATGTTCCAGCCAGAGCAGGTGGCTCTTCGGATGTTCGAGCCCGTCCCGTTTCGCGAGAGATTCGGCAACTTCCCAAGGGTGACGGACCATCAAAACAAAGTGCGGCTCGATTCGCAGCGTTTGAAAGATTGGAAGCCAAAGCGGCATCAGCCGGCACATTCTCGGATCTTTCAGCCCGAAGAGAGAGGCGTGAGCAAAATCGCGTTCGAGAATGCCGATTAAAAGAGATCGAATATCTCGGGTAATATCCAGTTCCACCCAATCAGACGGCAGTGGCCTGTCATTGTCCCAACGCGACCCCAGGGAACGCAATAATTCGTCGTGCAACGCGACGATCTCAGGGTGTTCCCAATGGCCCTTCTCGTTATCTTTGGTGGCGGGAGCTAGACGCTGACCGAAATTCACTCCAAGAACATCGAGCGCGCCGCAGAGCGCAGAAGTCCCGCTCCTGTGCATGCCGAGAATTACTATGGCTTTGCGAGACACCGCCTGCGAAGAAACAGTTGATCGCCTATTTGATTTCTCCAACTCATGCCAGTTGCGGGTGCCATTCGTGTGCCAATTGGATCGCACGCCCCCGCTTCGCTGTCGCTTCACTTGCTTTTCCAGAGAAGCGTTTTGCTTGTCCGCGTAGGCCAAAGCCTCCGCTTCGCTCTTGAAATAGCTACGCTTCCATTTCCCGGCTAATTTCGCGCGAACGACAAATTTGTATTTAGGGTGCGCGTACGGCTTGATGCGAAACGTTGGTCCCGTCACGGGGGGATCAATAGCTATTTTGTAGCTATTTTACAAACAAATCCGTATACGAATTTTAAAGACAGAGTCGGCGGAGTCTTGAAAGCGCAGGATTTTTGCAACGACCCCGCCGGTGCGAATCGAATGAACCGGTGATTTTCCCTGGCTGGCCGGGACGTGTTGCTCCCGAGGCATTTGAAGAGATGGTTAGATGTGTGACTCTAAACTTGACGCGGTTCTCAAAGGATGGCGGAACACAGGTTTCATCGACCATCGCTCCCTTATCGCTTCTGCGTGTTTTACAATAAACTCAATCAACCCGCAGATCGCGGTGATTTCAGTCGAACCGATAGCGGAGCCCGTAGGGAGGCAAAGTACCACCTTCGCAAGTCTCTCAGTTTGCGGAAGTCGTACGCGGGCTTCAGGCGCCTCTTTACGATAAGGCTCCATAAGATGACATCCTGGATAAAAGTAACGGCGGCTCAGCACGTTCTCGGCCCAAAGTATCTCATCAAGCATGTCTCGACCAATGCCAGCCACTGCCTCATCGATCTCGAGCACTACGTACTGGTAGTTACATTTTTCATCTTCCTGGTATCGCAATAGAGAAATACCCGGGCTTGTTACAAGTTGTTGCTTGTATAGGTGATAGTTGCGACGGTTCGTTTCGATAAAGCCGTTCAGGCTTTCCAAAGAAGTCAAACCCATTGCCGCAGACGGTTCGCTCATTTTCCCGTTCGTGCCAAGCGAGGTAACCGTATCCAGGCCGGCGAAGCCAAAGTTCCGCATTAACCGGAGCTTTGCTGCCAGCTCGTCGTTGTTGGTGACGACTGCCCCTCCCTCGAATGCATTCACAAATTTTATAGCGTGGAAACTGAATACTTCTGCATTGCCGAAGCCGCCAATCATTTGTCCCTTGTGCGAGCATGCAAAGGCATGCGCGGCGTCTAACAAGAGCTTCAAATTATGCCGTCGCGCAATCTCCTCCAACTTTTGGATCTCGCAGGGCCGTCCCCATAAGTGGACACCGATAATTCCCGTAGTGCGACTGGTGATCAACTCTTCTACACGCTGCGGATCAATGTTGTGCGTCGTGGGATCGATGTCACAAAACACCGGGGTAATTCCGTGCCATCTCAACGCGTGAGCGGTGGCCACAAAAGTGAAGGAAGGAAGGATCACCTCGCCGGAAAGGCCGATGGCTTTTGCTAGAATTTCAAGACCGACTGTGGCGTTACATACAGCAACGCAATGCTTCACACCGGTCGAGGCGCAGATGCGCTGCTCAAATTCGTATAAAAAGGGGCCGTCATTGGTCAACCGCTTTCGGTCCAGGAGATCGTTTATTCGCTTAAACAGTGCCTCGCGATCTCCGATGTTAGGTCGACCCACATGTAGCTCGCTACTGAAAGCTGGCACGCCTCCGAAAATGGCTAGGTCGCGGACCTGCGATTTTGGAGGGGTCATTGCGGCTCTTTCCTGCGAATTAGTTACGCTGCGCTGTCAGAGTTCTGTACGCTGGGAAATAACCCGTCCTGTCATCAGGATCGACGCCTCGCCGTTGGCATAATTCCTCGTAAATCCCGCGATCATAAATTTGCTTCAAGGGTCTGAAGGGCAGCTTTATCGGACCAAAACGTTCTTTTGATCGAGCGATGCTGTCTTTTTCGCGAACTCCGCCGCCCAGATTCAGTAGTGGCACACGCTTCGCCTTTAGATGGTTCACGCCCCACCAAAGCAGTGCAGTGGCGTGGCGCCGGCCTTCTGGTATAGCTACATTAAAGAGACAGTCACCGGCATAGGGAGTATGAGCAAAAATATAAACGGCTTCATTCTTCTCCGCCGTTCCCGCGCCCACGACGGTGACGTTGCCCAAACTACATAATGTCGTTAACGTCTCCATTGTGAAGTAGCTTGCCGGTGGCGCTTGGACTCTGCGAAGAAACTCGGGATACGTCTCAAGGAAGAAATCGATGAGAGTGTCTCTATCCAAGACAAATACGTGTTTATTAAAATCTTTCAGTTCTCGCTTGCGATTTCTATCTAGCTTTGAGAAGAGCTCGTCGATGCTGAGCGTAAGATCGAGAAAGTAGAGGGTGTTGGATCGGTAGGCTTCGTTCGAATTAAGGTAAACGCTTGTTTCGAATATGGGATTTAACGCAATATAACCACAGACGTACCCGCGCTCCTTGACAAACTGCCTCCAGTAGAGTGGAAACTGCGGGTAATGACCATTCCCTACGAAGCCGGAGAAGCCATAAGGAGTTACGATGTCGATGTATCCATTAAATTCGCGCTCGGCAATTGGGCAAACAACTCGAACGTTTTCAGTCTCAAAACAATAAAGATAGGTTCTGAAACCAGTGGTTAGATGCATCGCATAACAATTTTCCCATGTGTGTGCGAACGCATGCTTAATCCCATGCAACGCCTCTTTCCATTCGGCGGACGACTCAAGTGGGATACACCTCTGACTAGTCACTCGGTTATGCGAATTTATTTGGGCACTTTCGGTAGCGTTTACTTATTTGCACTGCGACTGCCCCAATACAATCCTCGCTTAAACAAGCCTTCTGGATCGTGATGCACATCCAAACCGACTTTGCGGAAAGCTGACAAATATTGATCGCGGTCAAAGAGGCCAAGTTCGTGCCTTTCGCGAAACCCACTTACACCGTCAGGGGTGCCGACAAGGTAGTGAATGTCCAGGGTGGCAATTCGGTCCTTCGGAGGATCGCTCGTGTACATCCAAGCAATCTTAAGCGTGGGTTCGTCGACGAAATTCGCAGTGATTGTCCCTGTCCAATAATTCTCCGGCGAAAACCAAGGCTCTATAATCAGGGTTCCACCAGGTCGTAAATGCGCTGCCATATTCGCCACCGCCTTGTTCAGATTTGCAGGGGTTTTAACGTACGCAATTGAACTGAAGAGACAGGTTACGACATCAAACATGTGCCCTAATTTGAAATCCAGCATGTTAGCTGTGTGAAAACTAACTCTCGGACATCGCTTGCGTGCAATTTCCAAAAGGTCGGAATTTAGATCCAATCCCTCAACTTGATAATACTCTTGCAGGTGCTCAATATGCCGGCCGGTGCCGCACGCGACGTCGAGGAGGCTTTTCGCGCCTGGATTGCACCGCTGAATTAACCGCTGCAATCGCCCTGATGCGTTGGCATAATCCTTGAAGTGGTAAAGAGCGTCGTAAAATCGTGCTGATTTCGTGAACATTGATGACCTGTCCCGTGCGGCGGAATACGCAGAAGGCAGCAATCGCGCCGCGGACAGAATGATTCTGTGGTCAGGCAGAATTCCTCGTTTATTATTGGTCAATCGTCCGAGAATTCAAGATACATTTTGGAGATGGCCGGGTATCTGCACCCACATTATGTCTTCTCGTTGAGAGAGTTTGGTACACCTGTCGAACTCCCCGGCTCGGGAGGATGGCTGCTGGAACGGCAGATCGCAGATACCGGGTTGAAGGATGCGATGGGCCCCTACCCGCTCTTCTGCTGCAGAGACTGGAGCAGCCTCCTATCCGACCTGCGGACGTTTAAGGGCCGGTACGTGACGGTTTCGCTCGTGCCCGACCCGTTCGCGCAAATCACGCCGGAAGAGCTCTCTCAGTTTTTTCAATTAGTCCGGCCGTTTAAGGAGCATTTTATCATCGACAAACATTGCTTAAATGATGGGCACATCACTCGGCATCACCGTTATTATGCGAAGCGGGCGCTTGGAGAGATCAAAGTCAACCAAGTGGAACCCACGGAAGAACGTCTACAGGAGTGGATTCGGCTTTATTCGGTTTTGGCAAAACGTCATAATCTTAGTGCCATAAAGGCTTTTTCAAAGCAGGCATTCGAGACGCAATTTCAGGTGCCTGGACTGGTGATCTTGCGAGCCAGCAGACAGGGAAAGGCCATCGGAATGCATCTTTGGTATCGTCAGTCGGATGTTATTCATAGTCATCTGAGTGCTCTTGACGAAGAAGGCTACGCTTTCAGTGCACGTCCTTCCATACGTCCGGCTTATGCTCTTTATTGGCGCGCGATCGAAGTGTTTAAGGATTTCACGGAGGTCAAATGGATCGATCTTGGCGCAGGAGCAGGCATGAGAGATTTAAAGGAAGACGGTCTTTCCAGATTCAAGCGCGGATGGGCTACCGGCACTAGAACGAAATATTTCTGTGGCCATATCGCTGATCTCGAAGCCTATCGCTTGTTAACCGGAAGCGATGAAGCTAGCACGAACTATTTCCCGATTTATCGAGATGGCGAATTGTCCTGAATGCAAACCTACTTAGGCCTTTCGTAAGCCGGCACGCTTGCTGGCAGCTGAATTTGAGTCAATAGCGTCGTAACTTAGTTAGAACTTTCGATGCCCAAAGTTGCTATTCTGATCCCCGGAAGCCCAACTCGTGCTTTTTTGTCTCAAATTGCCGCTTTCAATCTTGCCTTAAGCCGCCTCGCGTGGAAGCAATGGCAGCCGAGCCTGCTGGTTTGCATGGGTGGCGAGCCTGACAACGACGCGCTAGACGAGTGGCGACCCCATCTCCGTGATATCGCGATGGTATTCGCGCCGGAGTCACAGTCCGAGAAGATCCCGTTCTTTTATGCGCAGATTGATGGTCTATTCCGGTGGGCACCCAGTGACGCCGATGTTTTCTTGCGTGCGGACGCTGATACACTCCCTATTGGTGATTTTGAGGATGTGCTCGATTATGTGGTTGAGACACGTTCGATCGCGGGAGTGATGGCGCACTCTCCTTTTCCAACCTCACCCGGAATGACCTCACGGGAGGCCTGGCTGCGCGCAGCGGATGGGTTGATCAGCGAACCGCTCAACTTTCGACAAGCCTATTCACTAACCGGCGCTGACGTGCCTGAGGAGAATCGGCTTGCGCCCTTCTATGTCAATGACGGAGCGGTTTTCTTCCCCAAAGCATTGTTCAGCGAGTTCGCTCGACTCTTTTTGCACCTACGCCCGAAGCTGATGGATCGGCTCGTGGCCCCTTACTATTCCGGCCAAATCGCTCTTACTCTCGCCGTGACTGAAATGGGCGCGCGGACATGTGCATTGCCGATGCGCTACAACTTTCCTAATGATGAGCTAGCGGCAAAACGATTTCCACAGGAACTCGAAAAGGTCAAAATATTTCACTACCTGCGGACCGACGCGTTTAATCGTCAGTTTATCTTCGCTGATGAAAAGAATTATTATGATTTTCTGAACGCGCCTTTCACAGGCGTGAACAGCGATTTCCAGAAAGGCGTCCTGAAAATCATGGGCCCGAAATTTCCTTTTGGAGCAAAGGCAGAGGAGGGTTCGTCTTCGCTGCCGTCGGGAGAGGATAGAATAAGCGCCGCCGCCGACCGGTATTCACGCGAGGCATACGACCGCGCGATCGCCGCGCACCGTGCGGAGAGTACTCCGTCGCTCCTTCGTCTTGAAGCGCAGATCGAGAGTGCCGCGCTGGCCAAACAATCGCAACAACTGCAGCAACTCACAGCACAGCGTACGATTCTTGAGTCCGGGCTATTCGACCAGGAATACTATCTCGAAACTAATCCTGATGTCAGGGACGCCGGTGTAGATCCGCTAGCCCACTATGTTGGCAATGGTGAGCGCGAGGGGCGTCTCCCGAATCCGTTTTTCTGCGTGTCATTTTACCGTCGCAATTCGGTGCTGCTGCTTCCTCGGGACGGCAACGCACTTCAACATTATATCGAGGAAGGGGAGCACGCCGGCCTAAAGGCGAGCATGCCGTTTGATCCGCAGGAATACCTTGCAGCCAATCCCGCACTTGCGGGTTTTGTCGAACGCCCCCTCTTTCACTTTCTCAAGATCGGACGGGCCGCGGGTTTCGGACCTCGGCGTGCAGTAACGGCAGCATTGCCCGCCCTCGAACACTTGGAGCGGTTCGAGGCCACTGGGAAGCGAGATCTGGAGGCCTTGATGAGGGCTAAACAAGCCCTCGCGTCCACCTTTGGCGTGGAGCTCGGTTTTGCGGTCTTCAAAGAGGCAGTGACTTTTCCGGATAGCGACGAGCTGCAGATCAAGCGTTTGGAGAGTCAGTACGTTTTCGCAAGGGATCGAGGGGAAGTTTTCGTTGAGACAGCACCGGGGGGAGAACGCTTCGTTGTGCATCCACCGAGGGTTATCGGAGAAGGTGATTCTCGCCCCCTTGAGCATATTGCTCGCGCGTCATACGTCACGTGTCTAGCTGATGCTCGTGTGCGCGGCCGCTCGGCCGTTATCGAGGTTGGCGGCGTAGCCCTTCTAGATTTCGAGCCGTGGGAATTGGACCTGTTCGACTGTGAGTTAGATATTGACCCGGCGATATTCCATGCCACCAGACACAGAGCATGGCTGGTAACGCCAAAGGACGATATCGCAAGCATTGAGATCGATGAAGCATTCATGCTACTTGGTCCGCAAAGCGGCGCGTTCGGCGATTGGATGCTCGCGTATCTACCTCGATACATCGCCGCCGATTTATCCGGCGCCCTACCTCCGGTGCCGGTGTTAGTGGACGACTCAATGCCTCTTTCGCACCGGCAATCTCTCGAATTGATGCTTCCGAAGGGCAGCGGGATTATTGAAGTACCGGCCTTCACCACCGTGCACGTGCGCCGGCTGTGGCGGGGTCCAAGTTTGGGTTATGCGCCCGCGCGGGAGAAGATGGATCGACGCTTCAAGTTCGACTACATTGAAGCTCCACCAGCACGCTTCGTCCCCGTGGCTCGCGAAATCGCGCGGCGGGCCGCTTCTGCGAGTGACGGCGCCGCCGGCCCTGAGCGTGTATTTCTCGCCCGGAAACCGTCTGGCTGGCGCAAGCTCGTCAACCATGCCGAGATCGCGGCCGCTGCCGAGGCGCGTGGTTTTGTTGTTATCTACCCGGGCGATCTTGATTTCCCGGCGCAGGTCAATCTGCTCCGCCATGCCCGCTTTATCGTGGCGCCGGAAGGCTCGTCCATCTCCCTGACCTACTTCGCGCGGGCCGGGGCAAAGCTGTGTATCCTGAACCACACGCTGGTCGAAGCGCCGATAAGCTACAACTGCTTCCTAAGCGGAGCGGGCGTCGATATTACGATTTTGACCGGCCCGATTGAGCGAAATCATCCAGAGTTTCCGCACCGTGCTGATTATCAAATCGACGATAAGAGGTTCGGCGAGTTCTTAGATCGATGGCTTGTGGAATAAAGTTGCGCAGAATAGCGCTACTCCAAGGCGCAGCCGGACGGCATAATGCGAGTGTCAGTCCATCGATTCCCATACCGAAATAGACACAAGCGTATGAAAAATCTCATCATCGGTTGCTTCACGAACTACGCCTGGAGTACCGTCCAACATTGGCCAACAGCGTAGACACCTGTGGTTTTGAAGATCATACCGATCCTCCGATGAAAGATGAGTCCGCAACCACTCTACACCCTCGTGACATAGCTGCAGTTGATCTCGAAGCAGCATCCGCCGTATCGGATAGACCCGAGCTGTTGCGCAAGTTGGTGGCGACGTCGCGCCAAACTTTCGGTTTTTACACGGGCCACTATCCCCACACGATAAATTATCCCTGGGTAATCGAACGGCTCGAACGGCTGCCGCCAGGATCTCGTGTGCTTGATATTGGCGCAGGGGTGAGTCCGGTGCCTATTGTTTTGGCGGAACGAGGAATGTTCGTCGACACGGTGGATAAGCATCCGACCATTCGGACGCTCGCCTGTCCTCAAGACTGGAACGAGTGGGGATTTTTCGACTACTCCCGACTGCACCAAAATCTTGCATCACATCATTGTGATGTGGCAGAACTTACGCCACCGGCTCCCTTCGATGCGATTTATTCGATCAGCGTGCTTGCGCATATGACGCGCGCCGTCAGGGAAGACACCTTGCGACATTGCCGTGACTGGCTGCGACCCGGCGGGTGCCTCCTATTTGCCATAGACGTAATACCTTCCAGTGACTTCCTGTGGAATCGCTCAGAGGGCTTGGAAGTGGAGCCGCCGATCCAGCATGGGACAGTGTCTGATGTCGTAGAACAACTTGCTGAGCTCGGATTTGAAATCAACGAATCCAAAGTAGTGCGAGGCGTCTACAAATCGCCCACCGATTTATTGTTCATTGACTGCACTCGAAGCGGTTGACATTCGGGCGCACGCAAGCGTGCAAAGCACAACGTAGGTTTCGACAGAATGCCATTCGAGAACATCGGCTTCGTGATAGGAAATTTCTGGATAGTCAGCGCTCAAAGTTGTGGTGATTTCCAGGTTAAGCCATCTTCGTTCATTTCCAATGGACATGGCAGGCCAAATACTCATGAATAACGATACGGACGCGAATCCCAGAATCGACGGACGCGTGGAAACGATAGAGCCCGCTTTGCACCACCAGCCAAGGACATTCGTGCGGAGCATCTATGCCGTGTAGTATGTGCTGCATGGCGCGGCTACGAACTTCGGGCCAAACGGAAATCACGGGGCCGTGGGTGGACTCGAATGCCTCACGCTCGGCCCGTAACGTCAGCCCGAGTGGGGCAACGTGAATTGTGTCCGGCGGCTCCGGGTGAGGCTCGCGCAACTCGAAGAGAGCGTGTCCCTGAGCCAGCTTGCAGACAACCGAGGAAACGCGCTCGTGTTCTGGCGCGAAGGTAACGCCGGTCGCTGACTCTGCGCGGCTCTGCTCGATGCGGGCGCGAAGTGCCGGTGATTGTGATAAAATCCGGCGAATCTTCGGTCGGGCGATCTTGGCCGGGTCAGTTGAACCTGCAACAACGCAAGACACAAGGCAGGCGAGATACTGCTCGTCGGGAGAGAAACGTGTGTTGCAGGCTACGCAAGCAGGAACAACGGGCAGGTTCTCGGGGTAAGGCTCATCAAGGAGAACGCGGGATGGACAATGATCGCGTGTGCCGGTGGGGCCACCGCAGAACGCGCAAAACGCAAGCTGGCGCTCGTCGCCATATGTGCGGGTTTGAAGCATAGAGTTGGTTCAGAACGCTGTCAGTCGTTGCCGCATCGAGTCACTCATCGGTAAGGGCTCGGCTATGATGCCGCCGCCAAACGGTCAATCAGTCAATCGAAAAACTTTGTGTGCAACGGACTCGGCAAAACGGGCGGCGATTGCGCCAACCGGTGTGCAGCGCGCCCGGAAGCACTGCAAGATCACGCGAGTCGACGGCTTATGTCGCAGGATTAATGCGGCGATGCTCGCCTCTGGACACGCTACGCGAAATTGGCGCGCCTAAGCTCGCTGACAATATTGAGGAGATCTTCGTCGTGCGTGATGTGGTCGCACATGGACATCTGTGGGCTGCAAACATATCCTGGAACGGGAAGGGACTTCAACAAGATGATAGCGTTTTCCACCTGTTGGAACTCCGCACGCCATACCGCCGGCGACGTGATGCTGCGCGAAATCAAAACCGAACTTGGGTTTGACCTGATTGAGCTGGGCCACGGTACCCGCATGTCGCTGATACCGGGAATTCAAAACATGTTCGATGCCGGGCAGGTCCGCTTCAGCAGTTTGCATAATTTTTGTCCTTTGCCTGTCGAAGTCATGGTGGCTTCACCCGACTGTTACAAGTTTTCTGCTGTTCCACCTGAGGAACGAGAGCGTGCGATCAAGCAAACATTTCAAACGATTGATTTCGCCCAACGACTGGGCGCGCCGTTTGTGGTCCTGCATTTGGGTCAGGTGAACATGCGCCCAGTCACAGAACGGTTGATCGAGATGGCGAAGGCTGGCAATTACCTTTCGCGCCGATACGTGAGAACAAAGCTAAGAGCGGTGCAAGAGCGTGAAAGAATTGGGTCGGCTTATCTACAGCGGATGAAGGATTGCTTGCGCCGCATCATCGATTACGCCGGCTCAAAAAATATCAGGCTGGGAATCGAAACCCGGCGAGGTTACGAAGAAATCCCAACCGAGCGCGAATTGCCCGCGCAAATAGGCGTCAACGGCGAAAGAGCTAAGATTCGCCGTGCCATTAACGGCATCTTGTTTGCTTTTTGTTTGATTGAGCAGTATGAATGTTCAGGTGAACATGATCGAGTCTCGAAACGGTCAATCGCACCCAGAACGAGAGCAATCTAAACCGCGAGGCCGTTTCACTGGCGAACGCCTCTTGCGTGAACGGCCTCGCGTTTACCGAAAAGTAGTGGAGTTACTAGCGTCGCGAACAATCTAGATTGCCGACGCACATCGCGGCGACGGTAAGCGTTTCGTCGTGCACGCGAATGAAAAGCTGATTGCGTTTCTGGAATTGGAATCAGCGATTCGCTCTATTTCTTTATCTTCCCTCTCCTCGCCTTAATGTTGTGCGGCGAAGTATCTCTGCCTCAAGCTCACTAGCAATGTGTCGCTCGATATCGCCCGGAGGCCGCTTGCTGCTTTCGATTGGTATCACCCGCTTCTGATGCCTTCGCGACAACCAGGTAAGGGCGGTTATGGCGAAAACAATAATTCCTAGCAAAAGCAGGCTCCAGAGACCCAAATCCAGTCTTGTCAGTGGGGGAAGGGGTGGCCGCACCTCCGGTGTCGGCATTTGGGGAAAACTTTTCGGATACACCGCAGACTTTGAGTAGAACCAGCCGAGGACCGCAGCGATACCGAAAACCGCCGCACACGCCATAAGCAATAACCGCCAAGCAGACTTTGCCGGAGTTACCGGAGCCACTAACACCATGCCCCTTCTATCCATCGAGTCGATAGAGCTGTGGTTTGCGCCAACCGTTCCTCTAAAGTCGATCCACTGAAACTCAGCTAACTCCGGAGGCAGAGGAGTTGTATCCAGTAAGAGCGGCAAGAGATCCTTTTTTTGCTCGATGGCTGCTTGCCATTCCTTTGACACTTCATTCGATTGGCTAGCGTGAGTGCACCAGAACACGACAACGAGATGGGATTCAGCCAAAGCCTCGGTAATTTCCCCTCGCCATCTCTTAGCCGGGTGAATGCTGTCAATATCTTGGAAGATGAGGGATTTGTTAACGCGCAGGAGCTTAACTACCGGAGAAACAAGCAAAGCGTCAGCATGGCTATACGAGACAAAGACGTTTGTGCTCTCGCTGGGCATCATGATGCTTTCAAAACTCGTGGAAATCGCCAGTGTGTACGTGTGTTTCTATCACATTTCCAGCCGCATCGTAAACGCGAATCACTTGATTGTGCGTGCAGATGAAAGGCTGACCGGATTTGCAACTGCAATCAGCGATTGGCGTCGGACCAACCTTCGACCCGTTCCGCGCGCACGCGAAGCTCCGTTGTCATTCACGGTCTTTTCTACGGTCTGAAAATTTTTGAGTGCAAAATCGCAATTCTGTGCAACGCACTGCGAAAGCGGAATGAATAATCGTGCGTGGCCAACGACCCTTCGCAAGGACACAACTCGAGGAGATCCCTACTCACATCCGCAGTGCCCTCTTCCCAGAAAATCGTCGGGTATGGGTCACTAGGCGACTCTGTGGATCTTTTAATGATTGATGCTGATTAAAAAGTTATGCACGGAGTAGCAATCCGTGTGGGAGACCATCGCGCGATCAAGATTGTCCGAACACCGTCACTAACGGCTTGATCTCGCCTGTTTACTTACTGTTAGACTCCGGAGCTTAATCGTGATCCGCGTTTTGAATTATCGGGTTTGCAGCATCGTTGTTCTACTCGGAACAATTCTTCTTCTCAGCTGCGTTGAGAATCGACCGTTTCGTCTCGGTAAGATCAACGATGCCGAATTGGGCAAATATTATCACGATCAAAAGCCGTGGTTGGAAAAAGTTCAGGTCTCGGAAGACCGCAGTTATCACATTTCGTTCGTAGAGTTTGATGAGAAGGGAGACTTTTGGGATCGCCGTCAACTTGCTCGGACCGCACGGATGATCGGGGGCAGCAATAAACCGGTCTTGTTGGTGACCTATATTCACGGCTGGCATCACAACGCCAAAGACCGGCCACCCGGCGGCAAGAATCCCGGCGACGTCCAAACATTTCGTTGTTTGCTCTCGGAGCTGGCTGTTTCCGACAGCACCAAGAACTTTCAGGTCCACGGCGTCTATCTCGGATGGCGGGGCCGATTAATCGAAGGCCCGCTTGATTATCTCACGTTTCTCAATCGGAAAGCAGCGGCGACACGAGTGGCCGGAACACCCGTTACGGAAACCATTTTTGAATTGATTCGTCAGGCGCGAAAAGATCCGAATTCGAAATGTGTCGTCATTGGCCATTCGTTCGGCGCGCTTCTTTTGGAAAAGGCGATGGCCCAGGCGATCACCGGTAACGTCCTTGCTCTCGATGCACAGAATCCCGTCCCGCAGCAGCGTTTCAACGCGCCGGCTGATCTGATTTTATTGGTCAACTCCGCCGCCGAATCGATATATGCCAAGGAAATGACCGATATGTTTGCCCGTATTGGGTACCGCGATGCGGACAATCGCAACCTCCCTTTGCTCATCTCCATTACTTCCAAGGGCGATACCGCGACCGGCGGCTGGTTTCCGGTCGGAACTTTTTTCCCGAACCTGTTCGCGCATAGGAAATATCATTGGGGAGACAAATACGGCCCTTCCAGCGATGAAACCGATCAGCACATCTACCTGACAACGACGCCCGGCCATAACAAATTGCTTTTTACTCATTCGGTCGATAAGACCGCACCACCTCAAAGAGTTCCTTCGGTCGAAGCCGTTGCCCGAATGGCGGGCCGGATCACGATGGGCGATTGCGCCGTTGTCGAAGAACGAAACCCGGCGTTTGAAAAGAACATTCAACACGCGGAAGACGATCCGATGGTTTTCGCGACTTCACTAAAGTCCGATCCCAACCAATTCAATTGGTGGCAAATCCACGCTTATCAACTCAACAAGCGCACGCCCTATTGGATTATGCAGGTCCCCAAAGCCATCATTCCGAATCACACGCCCATATTCACGCCAGAGGGACGTGCCATGATGGCGGCGCTGTTTCGCATCGCAAACCCCATCGGCCAACCAGGCGCGCGCCAAATCCGTTTGGCGCCGCAAACAACCGAATGATTAGGCAGTCTGGCGGCGGCAAAATCTGGATTCCTACTTCGGGGCGGTTGCGAGTAATTTGTCGATCGCGGCCTGGGTTTCTCGACAGTATTCGGCTGGCGATATTCCTTTCCAGCAGCGCGATGGCAGCAGGTGTCCGAGTCCCATCCGACTCATCCCGAGAGAGAGAGAGAGAGAGAGAGAGAGAGAGAAGGGCGTGAACAAGCGTGCTGAACTTTTCACGGTCTTTTCTACGGTCGGAAAATTTTGCCTGCAAAACCGTGCAATTCTGCGCAAGCCGCTGCGAAAGCTGAATGACCGAATTACCTAGCGTCAACAATACTGTGCAACACAGCGAAAACGTGCGCAATTCGTTAGGCTTGAATTAGAAATCAGCTGCTCTAAACCAACTGAGCTGTGCCGGCGTTCCCATACGAAAGCTGTTTTCGGCGAGTTGATCAAGAGTTCGTGATGATCCGTTTCGCGCACTGCGCCGCAAAAAGGACCAAGATTTGACGGCATTTTTCTACGGCACGAGAAATGGTCAGGAATCCCCGGGGGGGCAGGGTCGTCGCGACCGACGGCCTCCAACGTCTAAACTTGTAATGGTCCTCGGAAATTTTCGTCAAAAGCCGACGAGATAGGGTCCCGCCATACCAATGACGTTGCGCCGCTTTAGCTCGGCGAAGAGGTTGCGCGGATCCAGCTCCACCGCGCGCTCCAGATTGCGCAGACCTTCCTCCTGCTGGCCGCGCCGCCGCAGAATGTAGGGACGCTTACACGCATCCCGTGTTTAACCTCGCATGTGCCGATATCATGCAGGAACGGTCGCCAACGTTCATATTCGGCCAGGTCCTCGGCCACATGACGGGAAAGAAGAATGTGCCCGGCGTCGCCACAATCCATCACCCGCTGTGCCGTATTGATGCCGCCTCCGGCTACATTGATGCGTTCGTTTACGTCCACCACACCACTGACCGGTCCATTGTGAACACCCATCCGAACTTGCAGGCGCGCATTGTCCTTGAGCGCGCGGCTGATCTCCACCGCACACTGCGCCGGTTCCTCCGGACTCTTGTAGAAAACCAGCGCCATGCCGTCGCCGGTGGGGATCCTTAAAAGGCGACCGGCTGTTTCTGCTTTGCGGAATTGATCGGATAAACGAACAATCTCCTGCAGTTCCTCAACCTCCGCGTGCTGCTCGTTAACAGAGAGCTTGGAGTAACCGACAATGTCCAGAAAGAGAGCATGCGCGATTGCAAGCTCGATCTCTTTCTTAACTTCGGCGGCCATTTGGATTTACATGGAAGCGCCCGACCCAACGATACTCTCAAGCAGGCTGCCGAGAGTCGAGAGGAAAGCGCGTCCGCCATGTGCAGGCATATTCGCCGTTCAACAACCCAGGCGGGCCTGGGGTCACGCCGCGTTAGTAATAGTGGCTCAGTCGCG
>QHPC01000380.1:1437-2745 GCA_003218915.1 Verrucomicrobiota bacterium | reverse complement strand
TTTCATGCTTGTTTCCCTTTGAGTTGCTGTTCATGTACCAACGGCTCTTATAAAAACCACTGGCCCATACAACTCAATCGCCATAGCCGCGCGGCTGCAAGTCCCAATTTTGGCCTCAAGTCCGCAGCCGGACAAGATGATGCCTTTCAGCGCACTTTATTATCAGAGTGCCCTATCCTTCAGTCTTCGCAATGGTCGCCGCTTCTATTCGCGCGGAACGAAAATACGCTGACGCCTGTCTTCGAAGGAGAAAATAGGCAATCACGGCGAGCAGCAGAGCGTGCGTGATCACTTGGGATAGGGAGTGATACGCGCTGAGGATAATGTGGTATGCCATCCAAAGGAGCAGAAACCAGCGCGCCCAGTTATGGCCGCGAAGCACAAACACTCCGCCAATAATTGCAAGCAGCCTCACCAGGCAAACCCAAACCACGTCACTGCCAAAGGGATGGGCGATCTTGAAATCCTTGAGGTGATACACAAGGCCAACGGTGCCCGCAGCGACAAACAGCCAGCCAATAACCGTGACTGAAAGCGGAGGTTTGTTCATGCGCTGGCCACATCGCCAGCATGAGCGCGTTCTGCCGAATTCTTCAAGACTGTTCCTCACGCCTGCGGGAGGGGCGGGAAAATGCTGTTGCGATTTGAAGGGGTGGAAATCATCTTGCGCGGATTGCGATGAGAGTTTTGTTTCTGCTGCTGTTCTTCCCGGCTGTGCTGTTCGCAGAGAACTGGCCATGCTGGCGCGGTCCGCGGATGGATGGGACGAGCGCGGAGACGAATGTGCCGGTGCATTGGTCGGCCACCAGCAATGTGGTTTGGAAGACGGAAGTGCCGGGAACTGGACACGCGTCGCCAATTGTTTGGGAGGACCGGATCTTCATGGTGACCGCTCTTGCGGAGCAGGAAGCGCGCGTGTTGCTGTGCTTCAATCGGGCGGACGGCAAAATCCTTTGGCAGAAAACCGTGGTCGTCGCGCCATTTGAGGGCAAACACAAGCTCAACAGTCATGCATCGAGTACGCCGGCCGCGGATGGTGAATTCGTGTATGTCACGTTTTTGGACCGAAAGGAAATGCTGGTCGCGGCGTATGACTTTTCTGGAGACCAGAAATGGCTCGTGCGGCCGGGACCATTCAGCAGCATGCATGGCTTTTGCAGTTCGCCCGTGCTTTTCAAAGACAAAGTAATTGTAAATGGCGATCACGATGGCGACTCGTACATCGTGGCCCTGGACCGCCGGACAGGGAAAACGGTTTGGAAAACTCCGCGCAAAAACAAGACGCGCAGCTATTGCGTCCCGCTAATT
>QHPC01000380.1:0-1267 GCA_003218915.1 Verrucomicrobiota bacterium | reverse complement strand
GGGTGGCGCATTGCTTCGAAGCCGCCACCGGTAAAATCATGTGGGCCGAACGCATGGGCGAGCACCACGCCTCACTGGTCTCCGCGAATGGCCTCGTGTACTTCTTAAACGATGAAGGCGTGATGAATGCGGTGCGCGCTTCGAGCGAGTTCACGCCGATCGCGAAAAACGGACTCGGCGAGACGACCTTTGCTTCGCCTGCGATCAGCAATGGCCAATTGTTTTTGCGTTCGGACAAGCACCTGTTCTGCATTGGAAACCGCTGAAACGCGCCCTTATCGAACAAAGCGGCAGAGGACTGCCGCACTCCAAAACCTTCGGATTTATCTATGCCGGTTTGAAGTCGCGAAGCGTCATGGAGTGCGGCAGTCCTCTGCCGCTGTAATTAATTAAACCCAAGCCCGAATTTTTCCGATAACCGATTAGCATTCTAGCAGCATGAGACGCAGACGAATTTTGGTTGTCGATGACGAGCCGCAAATGTGTGAGTTAGTGCAGGCCATGCTGGAACATGACGGCCACACAGTGGTGACAGCCCCCAGCGCGACCCGCGCTTTGGAAGTATTGGACCGAGACAATTTCGATTTGATGATCACGGACTACCTCATGCCGGGCATGAAGGGCGACCAACTCGGTGCGCACGTGAAACATCGTTACCAGATAAAAGTAGTGATGCTAAGCGCGTGTCCGCCCACTCGACCACCCCGCGAAATCGATTACATCGTGCTGAAGCCCTTTTCTCCCTTTAATCTGCGCCTGGCAATCGATGCGGTGTCCGTGAGAGAGCTTCAGCCGCAATAAATCTCTCCCAATCCGCCCGGGTATCGACGTCGCTGAGCTTTCTAAGCAGAAAAGATTTCAGGCCGAGTGTCTTTGCGCGTTCCATCGTCTCGGCGAATACGCGGGCGGAACTCCAAGCGACATTTTCAAACAGCTCAGGCTGGGCTTCGCGTAGCCCAATCAGCCAATAACCCCCATCTTCCGCCGGGCCGAGCACGAGATCGCACATCCGGAGGTGCGTCCAGGCAGTGCGGATATCCTCGGGCTCCAAATATGGGCAGTCGGAACCCACAATCACGACTCGTTTTGCGCCGGCGCGGAATGCATCAGCGAAGGCGCTCGCCATTCGGCGCCCGAGATCGCCCTCCGACTGAACCACGGCGCGCCAACCAGGGCGCAGCCAGGCTTCGATTGCCTGTCCAGCGTCAGATGGGGCGAATCGCAGGTCTATCCCGTTAAAAGCGCCCAGTTTGCCCAGTACGGTATG
>QHPC01000229.1 GCA_003218915.1 Verrucomicrobiota bacterium | reverse complement strand
CAATGAAATCGGTGCATTGCAGCTTAAACCAAATCAGAAACTTCCCGAGCGTTTCCCGCTGCCGGCGCCCGCAAGTAATGCGGTCAAATACGTGAGTTTCGCGCCCGCGTTGATCCTCGGCGTGTTGCTGTTGGTTAATTTCCTGTTTACCGGCCTGACGAGTTGGGTGGCGGAGGATGAAGATCGCGAGTGGTGGGGACGATCAGCGGCGTGGATCCTCATTACGATTTTCGGGTGGATCGTGATCAACGTAATCGTTCTCTGGGGTGCGCAGGCGATTTCTGCAACGCCAAATCGGTTAGGCGTTTTTCTCGGGGAGATTAAGGCGACACGACAAGCAAAAGGTCTTCTTGGCGCTTTTGGAGGAGTAACCGGTTTGGTCAGTGCCTTGCTGGCTATCCGATCGAAGCTGAGTAGTAAATTTGGCGAAAAAGCCGGTTTTCAATGGCTTCTGGTTGTCGTGGCGGTCGTTTTCTTTGTGCTTCTGGCAATCATAATTTCGTGGGTACTGGTATTGATCGGCTCTCAGCCCTGGGCACAACACGTTACTGCCTGGCTTTTGGGCGGAGCGCCGGAGCAAATTATTGACCCAAATTCCTGGCGTATTCAGCTCTTCGTTGTCGTCTTCCTCACATGCGTCATGCTGCTTTTCGGAATCGTGATTGGTTTTTTCATCAATGCGAACAAGTTCTCTCTTCACGCAACCTATCGGAACCGGTTGATCCGCGCCTACCTAGCTGCATCGCGCACAATTAGGAGGCCGAATCTGTTTACGGGGTTTGACCCCGACGACAACATCAAGCTCGGCGACTTGTCTTCCGACAAGCCTATTCATGTGTTAAATGGGGCGCTTAATGTCATAAGAGGCGAGCAGCTCGCGTGGCAGGAGCGCAAAGCTGAATCCTTCACAATGAGCCGGCTACACTGCGGTTCTTTTAAGGTTGGTTATCGCCCATCGCCGCAGTATGGCGAAGCGATTACGCTCGGAACAGCAATGGCTATCTCGGGCGCGGCGGCGAATCCGAATATGGGTTACCATTCCTCGCCGGTGCTCGGTCTTTTGATGACTCTATTCAACGTGCGCCTTGGATGGTGGCTGGGGAACCCCGGATCACCCGGCGCCAAAACGTGGCGACGAAAAGGACCACGATATTCTGTAGGGCCACTGTTTTCGGAAGCGATCGGTAACACAACCGATCACTACAAATACGTGAATCTGTCGGACGGCGGTCATTTCGAAAACCTTGGAATTTACGAGATGGTGCTGCGTCGCTGCCATTTTATCGTCGTGAGCGACGGGGGTGAGGATCCCGAATGTGCCTATGCCGATCTCGGTGAAGCAGTGCGCAAAATCCGAATCGATTTTGGAATCCCGATCGAGTTCGGCACAATGACCATCTATCCCCGCAGCGCAATCGACACCCTTAAAACTCCTGGGCATAACTGCGCCGTGGGTCGCATTCGCTACTCGGTGGTGGACGGTGCCGATGCTCCGGATGGCATTATCGTTTACATTAAGCCGGCGTGTTACGGCGACGAACCGCGCGACATCTACGAATACTTCAAGACCAATCCAACGTTCCCGCACGAGAGCACGAGCGATCAGTTCTTCTCCGAGTCGCAATTCGAGAGTTATCGGATGCTTGGTGCGTACACCATGGAAAAGTTTTGCACAGATTGCGATGGAGATTTTCGCTGTTTCGTTCGTGATATTCTAAAACGCCACCTCCAGATGGAAGCGCCCGATTGGCTTTCAGAATTACTCGACGAAACGAAAAACAAGGTCGCGTAAACGGGGCGGCTTGATCGGCGCATGCGAGACAAGCGCCCATGCTGGCGCGACGAATTCATGGTAAACTAGCAAGATGGCCCGCATTTTCGCCCTGCCGGTCACGCTTTTCGCTCTGGCGATGGCGGCGTGGGCAGCGGATCAATCCGCGGGAAACAAATCCGAGGAACCCGATTCATTCGACGTCGAGCCGCCGATATTGAAGCAAAACCTCTCGGATGAGCCATTGCCGAACGGCGATATGGCGCGTTTGGAAAAGCAATTGGAACGCGCAAAACAAAATGCCACAGGCGCGGAACGTCTCTATAAAATTGGTGTCCTGGCGAAAGCGGAAGTGGAGCAACGCTTATTGAAGGTTGTCCGCTGCGAATCGGATCTGGCAAACGCGCGTGTTGCTCGCGCAAAAGAAGAACTTACCGAAAAGGAATCTCAACTCGCGACTGGTGAAATTACCAGGGACGAGCTGGAGTCAATCAAAACAGCGCTGGCCCAATTAACCGAAGCCGCGCAAGTGGCAACGGCGAAACGTGAGCGCGCCGAGCTCGAGGCCGCAGAAGCAAACTTACGCCGACAGCAAAAGCTTCTTAAGCTCGGCATCGGGCAAAAATCCGACGTCACTCACGCCGAAGAAAAACTCGCCGAGCTCAAAGCGCAGAATAACCGATGAAGATAGAAGTCGCCGAATCGGTGCATCCGCCGTTTCGCCCATTCGCCGTTTCTCCGTTTCCGGGCTTAATACCCTGCCGCCATTCCGTCTTTGCGTGATTCGCTTGCACCAACATAGACGCGCTGGCCGTCGTGCATTTCGACTCTGATCGCCTGGTAACCGCCGTAACCGCCGACGTCGAAGCGCACATCGTGTCCTTTCTTGCGCAATTCGCGCACAGTCTCGTACGGAATACCGCTCTCGACTTCAACGTAGCCGCCTGATCCAGTCATTTTTTCTCCGGTCGGTTCATTATCGCCTTCGTGCTGCCAGCGCGATGCGTCGCCGGCTTCTTGCACATTCAAACCAAAATCGATCTGGTTTGTGAGCACTTGTACATGACCCTGCGGCTGCATCCCGCCGCCCATCACCCCGAATGCTTCCCACGGTTTGCCATCTTTCATGACGAAGCCCGGGATAATCGTGTGAAAGGGACGTTTACCCGGCGCGTAAACGTTCGCGTGAGTGGGATCCATGGAAAAAAGCTCGCCGCGATCCTGAAACATGAATCCAAGTCCGGGTACCACGATCCCGCTGCCCATCCCGCGATAATTGCTTTGAATAAGCGAGACCAAGTTGCCTTCATCATCGGCGGTACAGAGATAGATCGTGTCCCCTTGATTCAGGGCCGGATTGCCGGCCTCGACCTTCTTGGCGGCGTGATTTGGGTCGATTAGCTTGCGGCGTTCGGCTCCATAGCTTTTTGAAAGCAAACCGGTAAGCGGAATCTTTGCGAATGCCGGGTCGGCGTAAAACTTCGCCCGATCGGCCCAGGCGATCTTCTTCGCTTCGATCATTGCGTGAAGTGTTTCGGGTGAATTGCGTCCCATTGCACGCAGATCGAATCCCTCGAGAATGTTCAGTATTTGCAGCGCGGCGATCCCCTGACCGTTTGGTGGAAGCTCGAAGACATCGTAGCCGCGATAGTTCGTTGAAACTGGCTCGACCCAGGTCGACGTATGTTTCTCGAAATCGGCTTTCCGCAAAAAGCCGCCATTCGCCCGCATGAATTCGTCGATCTTATCTGCGATCTCACCCTCGTAAAAAGCGTCGCGACCTTTTTCGCCAATCAGTCGCAAGGTTTTCGCCAGGGCAGGATTCTTGAAAATATCGCCCTTGGCGGGGGTCCGCCCTTTTCCGTCGAGTGTGTAAGTCTCGAGAAAAGCGCCGGGCAATCCCTTGTATAGCCGCGGACCAAACGCCCAATAATAGGCAATCAATTCCGTGACCGGAAAACCCTCTTCTGCATACTGAACGGCAGGCGCAAGGTCGTCGCTGAGTTTCAGTTTGCCGAATCTTTTGTGCAGCTCCGCCCAGGCGTCGACTGTTCCGGGTACGCTTATCGGCAACATGCCTACCGGTGGAATTGTTTCACGATGCAGTTTCGCCAGTTCGGCCTTCATCTGATCATAACTCAAACCGAGCGGTGAACGTCCGCTGCCGTTGATTCCGTAGAGTTTATTTTCCTTGGCGCTATAAACGATTGCGAAGAGATCGCCGCCAACCCCGTTGGAGACCGGCTCCATCAAACCGAGCGTTGCGTTTGCAGCGATCGCCGCGTCCACGGCGCTGCCACCGCGTTTCAAGATATCGACGCCGACCTGTGTGGCCGCGGGGACGCTTGTGCAGACCATTCCATGCCGTGCCAGCACTTCCGATCGCGTGGCGAAATTCTTTCCGGTGATGCGATCGATCTGAGCGTCAAGCCGGAGACCGACAATCAACACAGCGAACAGTCCGAAACTGAGCTTAAGCCAGCGCACCAGCCACATTAATGCCTTCTATTTTAAAGAGTGCACTTGAATTTTAGTCTGCCGATTATATTTGATTGCTCACCACCAAATGAAGATTTCGTCCGACGACCAAAAAGCGATCAGCGTGATTCTGATCTGCCTGGGATTTCTGTCCTTTCTGATCGGCATCGCCGCTCACTTGAAAGCGGGTTTTCAATCGCGCGCGGAGATTACGACGACAGGCTTCATCGCCGCTGCGATTTTCGCGGGACTAGGCATTCTTGTGTTTCTGTTTTCGTTTACGAAAAAACAAAGTTGAGGTGAGATTGCGGACTCCGGAGCGCGGATTACGCATTTAGCAAGGCACGGTCCAGGCCCTAAAAAGTGGCGGCGACCTCCCCAGATCGCCGCCTTCCCCCACCGCTCTGAACAACGAAGTTATTGCTGCATTGCGTCGTGAAGCTCCTTGTGGGCGTTCATCATGTCCTGATGGGCCTTCTGGACGGCATCCAGCTTCTTCTGCTGATCAGCCGTTAGCAGCGGCCGGATCTGCGACAGCGAGCTGTCGATCACTCCTTTTGCTTTCTGCATCGCCTCCTGATGAATGGCGGCGAGTTGCGGTTTGGCCGCATCGAGAATCGGCTGAACCTTTGTCTGTTGATCAGAAGTAAGGTCCAACTGCTTGGTGATTCCCTGAAGGCCGAACGCGTGCCCGTGCCAGCCGCCGCCAGCACCGGGTTGTGCTTGCACTACTACAAAGCCCCCGAGCGCAATCGCGCCGGCGGCTACAAACGTTAATATGTTTCTTTTCATGGTTTGTTTCATTTTGTCTCCGCGAAATATTCTTTCGCTTCTTCAGGTAATGACCGGCAGGCAGTCTGGCCGGTTACAATTTTTCGTCTGGTCGCTCGTCGCAACTGCGCTTTCCCGTGACAAGCGCTTGGCACAAGCGCTTCTACACTCAAAATTGTAACCAAAGCACCCCGGTAGCGGTCATTGCTACTGGTGTGGATGCGCTCTCGATTACATGGATGATACTGACGCAAGTGCGCTTGTTCATGCTGCGCTCCAGCATGACGATGAGGCGGCTCGCGCACTGGTGCGACAGCTCTATCCGCTCGTGGCCAAGATTGTCCGCGCTCATCGCCCGCATCGAACGGATGAAGAGGACCTTTGCCAAATGATTTTCATCAAAG
>QHPC01000228.1 GCA_003218915.1 Verrucomicrobiota bacterium | reverse complement strand
AAGTTGCGCAACCGTTTCGCATCACGAGTTTTCCGAGCCAACCACTGGATGGCAGGCCAAGAGCGGTCAGCTCATGTGTCGCGCGCCGAACACAACGCTCATTGGCGAGGTGCTTGTTCGATTTTCTAAAACCGGCGACTTCGAATTAACGGTCTCGAAAGGCCCTGGAATTACGCTGCTTTCGCTGCGGCAGGACGCTACCTTCGCTGAAGTCAAAGGAGGATTGGCCGGTCGCGGATGGTCCGGCCCTGTAGCAGAAGCCCCGTCGCAACTGCGCGGCTGGCTTGGGTTACGAGATCAATTCCTTCACACGCCGAACCGAAAGACCATGCGATACGCGGCTGGCGACGAGACATTCGTATTCCGGTTTTAAAACTCTGACTATCCGCTAAGGACAGCGGACTCTACAGCATTCTGGGTTGTAGTGTGCGCTGTCGTCAGCGCATCTTCACTAGGCAGGCAAGATGCCCGCCTGCCGAGTCAGGCTGGCAGCCTGACTTCCAAGTTCAGCTACAGCATTGGCGAAACGGCACCGATTCGTGTTCAATGATGGCTCGTTCATGCGCATCAGTGATTTTATCGCCCGAACCATAACCCAGCGCCGCGCGCTGGTGTGGTGCGGCGTTGCTGTGCTAACCGCCGCTTGCATCGCGATTCTCGTTAGCTCGCTCCAGCTTGATTCTGAAATCTTCAACGTTTTGCCCGGTAAGTTTTCGTCGGTGCAAGGTCTCAAGATTTACGATCGCGATTTTGAGCAAACACGGGAGCTGACGTTCGCGCTCCAATGCGAACCGAACGACGTGGAGAAACTGGAGGAGTTCGCGCCAGTGTTCGCCGAAAGATTGCGGCAGCAGCCCTGGTGCACACGCGTGCTCGCCGGTTCGCCAATGTCCACGCCTGATGGAATTCGCGATCTTCAATCAATCGCGATTCCCTTACTTCTCAATCTGGAGCCAAACGCCTTCCGCGAGACTATATCAGTGCTGCAACCGGAGAAAATCCGCGATCGTCTTCATCGCTTGCGTCAACAGATCGAGGCGGGCTCGCCGCGCCCGGAGTTTGAGCTGTCGTTCGATCCCCTGGGTCTGATCGCGCCGGCGCTGAAGCCTTTTGCGGAAAGCACGATCATTGAGCAGGAGCAACCGCTCACGTCGCCAGATCGCACGATGCGAGTTTTTCTGGCGGAAACGAACCAGCAGTCCCTCAGCGCCTTTGAATGCCAGCGTTTGATGCGCGAAGTAAACAGCTTTCGTGCAATCGCCGCCGAGGGCTGGAATGACGGCCCGTTGCAAGTCCTCGTGACTGGGCGCTCGGCCTTTGCATCCGAAATTTCGCTGAGCATGCACTACGACGTCGTGGTAACGTTGGCTGGCTCGGTGCTGCTGGTAGGCACGATTTTCTTTGTTGGTTTTCGCCGTTGGCTTCCGCTACTGGGAATGGCACTCTGCCTTCTCCTCTCCTGCCTGGTTGCTCTCACTCTGGGGCAACTCCTTTTCGGGCGACTCAGCATGATCAGCGTCGGGTTTTGCGCGATTCTGGTCGGCCTTGGAGTCGACTTCGCGATTCTCACCATCGGGCGCTATCACCAGGCGCGCTCGGATGGAGAGGCGCACCGTCAAGCAATCGCGACGTCGATAGCAAAACTTGGGCGCGCGGTTTTCTTCGGCGCGCTCACTACAGCTGTCGGTTTTCTGGCCTTGGTCCTGAGCGGCTCCATGGCCTTCTCGGAGTTGGGCGTGCTAATTGCCATCGGCATTTTCGTCGCCGGACTGTTTATGTGTTCGATTTTGTTTTTGTTTGTTCGGGAACGACAGGCGGCAATTCCTCATGATTGGCTTTTCGAAAGCGTAAGAAAGTATGTGCGCTGGACCGTGCAAAGGCCCATGCCCATGCTGATTTTCTCAAGTGTTGTTTTGCTGGTCCTGACTGCGATCGGTTTTTCGCCCATTCCGCCGATTCACTTCGAAGCGAGTGCACGTTCGCTGCAACCGAAGAACATTAGCGCAAGCCAGGCGCTCGAGAAAATCATGCACACAATGCCGGTGCGTTGGGAGCCCGTGTTGGCAATTGTGCGCGCGGAGAATCCGCAGGAGCTGCACGACTACTGGCAGAAAATTGTCGCCCATTGGCGCGAGCTCCAGGCGGCCGGAAAGATCAAGGGCTTCTCCACTCCCGCTGCGCTTTGTCTTTCCCCAGATTGGATGGAGACAAATCGGCGACAGTTAAGCACGATCAATTTTCCGGCGGCACGCGAGACGTTGGAACAAACTCTGGACGCTGAAGGTTTCAGTCGGGATTCGTTCGCGCCAGCGTTCACCCTGCTTGATGACTTACAACGTCTTACCAATCCCAACGAACCTCTGCCAAACTGGCGCGACCAGCTGCCCAAATCATCCAGCTGGTGGTTCCTGGTTGATCGCTACTTTGGTAACGATCCGACGTTGACCACCGGATTCGTTACAACCAACCAACCCATCCTAGCTCACACCCAAAGCAAAGACCTGGAACGCGAACTTCCAGTAGCCGGGGTTCCCATGATTCTCTCAGGATGGAGTTATGCGCTCGCTGACCTGCTGCCGTGGTCGCATCACCAGCTGCTGATCATAAGTGCGTTAATGGCCATCTTCGACATCTCGCTTCTGGCCCTTTTGTATCGGAATTTTCGTTTGTGGATGATCCAGGTCGTCACACTGGCGTTCGGGGTTGGAGCAATGATTGCTTCAATGAAGCTGTTGAACATCAATTTAAATCTCCTCAATGTGCTTTCGTTCCGTCTTGTTCTGGCAATCGGCGTGGACTACGGGATATATGTTGTACTGGTGTGGCAAAAGACGCGCGAGATTGAGCATGATGTTGCCGGCGTGTTAAAGCCCGTCCTGCTCGCGGGCTTGACAGCGGTGAGTGGGTTTGGGTCGCTCGCCCTTGCGCAAAACCCGGCGCTCACCGGTCTCGGTATCGCATGTGCCATTGGGATATTCTGGAGTCTGATCGCCACGATTTTCTTCGCTCTCCCGGCAATTGCTGCCACTCGGCCAAAAACGTAACAGGCGAATCGTGCCCACCCTCATGCCCCCGCAAACACTTTCGGACTGGTGAAACGCTGCTAAACTCCTACCAAAATGCGCCTCCGCAGGTTGCTGTGGTTTAACGCAGTGTTTTCCATCATGCCCGTTGTGCTTTTGGCGGGCGTCGTCGTCGAAGGGCGCGTAGAACTACCGAAATCACATTCGGCGCCCGTGCAGGCCAAGAGATACGAAATCGTCACCAAAGGCGGCGTACTTTCCACGCAACCGCCGCTTGCGGTAGTTTACCTCGACGGGGCTTTCCCGCGTCCAGCCTCGGTCCCAACGAAAGAAGTCGCGCAAAAGGATTTGACGTTCGTTCCAGCGCTTCTTCCGATACGAATTGGAACCAGGGTTGAATTCCCGAATCTTGACGACACTTATCACAACATCTTTTCCTACTCGCCTGCCAAGCGATTCGATCTTGGCCGCTATCGCGCGGAGGAACGCCCTATCCCGGCAGAAGTTTTCGATAAGCCGGGCCTGGTCACACTGCGGTGCGACATTCACGATCACATGCGCGGATTGATCCTGGTATTGAATACTTCGTATTTTGTGATGACAGATACAGACGGGCACTTTCGATTAAGCGGACTTCCTCCAGGTCGTTACACACTTAAAGCCTGGATCGACAGCAGGACCACGCGCGAGAAACCTGTCGAGCTGAAAGACGGCCAGACACTGCACGTTGATTTCCCATGAGATCAGCGGTCCAGGCGAGAGACGAAGGTGTAGCAAGCTTTCGAACTCGGTTGTTCACCGCGATAATGGTTATCGTAGTAACGCTGACCGCACTTGGTTTTTACCTGGCGCAACGCAAGGTCACCGCCGACGCGGAACGAAATTTGCAGGAGAACTTCCAGGCCGAGATTTCCTCGCTGCACAAGGTCGAAGAATTGCGCCATGCAGCCCTGGCGGAACGCTGCAACATCCTTGCTGCCAAGCCACGGATCCATGCGGCTATTGAAGATAACGCAATCGACCTGCTGTATCCCAGCGCGAAGGACGAGCTGCGCGATCTGATGGAAGGGGACGAACCGCCGCCGGAACAGGCCGCGCAATCGCTGCATGCGAGCTTTTATCGGTTTCTCGACAGCACAGGCGCGGTCATTAAGCCGCCAAATATCTACGACGTAGGTGAAATGGATCCGAAAACGGAAGCGCAACTGGCCTTGAGCAGATTGCCTGACACGCAACAAATCGGTTACATCCGGGAAAGTACCGAGGCCGGCAAAGGAATCATCGACGAAGTGATAGCTGTGCCGATCTTCTCGAGCTACACGGGCGACGTTATCTCCGCACTCGTCATCGGGTTCAAACCGCTTGAACTTGAAGAGAAAAACGCCGAGGTGGGAATGAGAAGTGGCGTCTGGGTTAATGGCAACCTGCATTTGCCTTCGCTCGCGAAATCTGCGCAAGTGTCCCTCATCGAAAAGATAACGAGTGCAGTCGCGAATTCTGATCGCGAGCAAGACAACTTTCGCGTCAATGTTGATGGCGCGCCCCAGCTCTTATTTTACAAACGGCTTAATCCTGGGTCGCTGTTTCCAGCCGCTTATGAAATTTGCGTGTATCCCCTCGCCTATTCCATGGCTCAACTGCATCGGCTCCGTTGGCAAATTGGCGGCGCAGGCGCGTTGCTTTTATTAGGCGGTTTCATCGCTAGCCATGTGGTAGCACTCAGGTTCTCGGCACCGGTGAAAAAACTCGCCCTGGATTCGGAGGAGAATCGCGCGCAACGAAAACGCGCCGAAGCGGCACTGGCTTCGACCGCACAGGAACTGGAAAGATCGACACGATATTCTGCCGATGCGTCCCACCAGTTGAAAAGCCCGGTTACGGTCCTTCGCATCGGCCTGGAAACTTTGCTGACGCACGAAGGCTTCATGCCGGAAGTTTACGAAGAGTTATCCGTCCTGCTCCATCAAACGCATCGTTTGACCGGCGTGATCGACGATCTGCTTCTTTTGTCGCGCATGGATGCTGGGCATCTTCAAATTGCCTCCACACCTGTGAATCTTAGTCAGCTCGTCGATGAATGGCTCGATGATCTTAGCGCGCTTCCCGATTCGCCTGATGTAAAAATCGAGAAGGAATTTGCCGCGGGTTTATTTGTGGCCGGAGAAAAACGGTATACCTCCCTCATTGTGCAGAATCTCCTTGAGAACGCACGGAAGTACAACCGGCCCGGTGGGCTAATCCGAGTGAGCGCATCGTGCGCTGGCGGGACCAGAAATGTTGTGCTGAGTGTTGGGAACACGGGTCGAACGATTCCGCCCGGCGAAAATATCTTCGAGCGTTTTCATCATCGCTCGACTCCCTCATTCAAGTGCGCTTTCCTGCTGCGGACGGTGTTAATGGTGTTGCATGAAGCTGCGCGCTCTCAGCCTGTGCGTCTTTGCCTGCACTGCCTGCGCCTTTGACATCGATGATTTTTTCGACCAGGTCGACAACGCGCTTACCGCCTCGGCATTTCATGATAATCTGCGCGTGCGATTGAGCGGCACGCTCGATTTGGAAATCTATCACTTCGAGCAGCCGGCGCCTGGCCTCATCGACAGCAGCATCGACACGCTTTTTAATCCGCGTTTGATCCTCTTTCTCGACGCCCAAGTCGGCTCACACATTTATTTCTTTTCACAATCGCGTCTGGATCGCGGTTTTGACCCGAGCGATCACGGCGCTCAAGTTCGGCTCGACGAATACGCGCTGCGCGTCACGCCCTGGGATGATGGTCGCTTCACGCTGCAAATCGGCAAGTTCGCGACAGTCGTCGGCAATTGGGTGCCACGGCATCTCCCCTGGGAAAATCCCTTCATCAACGCACCGATAGTTTATGAAAACGTCACGCCAATTCGGGACAAGTCCGCGCCTTTCTCGGTGTTCGACTTCGTCTACGGATTCTACTACTACCAGAAGTACGCGTTCAATCCGGTAATCTGGGGACCCAGTTATGCCAGTGGCATTTCTGTATCCGGCCGGCTGGATCGATTTGATTACGCAGTGGAAATGAAGAATGCATCGTTATCGTCGCGTCCAGAGTCCTGGAGTGTTACCGAGACAGGTTTCGAGTATCCAACGTTCAGTGGGCGTGTCGGTTTCCGGCCTAACGAGGCGTGGAATTTTGGTTTGTCAGCGAGCGAAGGGCCATATTTTCGGCGTGAAGCCGAAGCCACGCTGCCGCCCGGGCGCGACATAGGCGATTACCGGGAATTTGTTATTGGGCAAGACGCCAGCTTTGCGTGGCGTCATTTACAGGTATGGGTCGAGTTTTATGAAGCTCGTTTCCAGGTACCCCGGGTAGGAAACGCAGACACCTTGGCGTACTACGTCGAAGCGAAATACAAGTTTACGCCGCAACTGTTCGCCGCGATTCGCTGGAACCAGCAACTCTTCGACGACGTCAGCGATCCCTCGGGCGGGAGCATTCGCTGGAGTGAAGACCTCGCGCGGATTGACTTGGCCGCAGGTTACCGCTTTACATCACACACTCAATTGAAGCTTCAATATAGCTACCAACACGAAACAACCGGCCAAGGGAACGACAATCACTTGGTCGCAGCTCAACTCACCACCCGGTTTTAAGGTCCGTCCCTGCTTAGGAAACTTATGCACATCCTGGTAGTTGAAGATGACGCTGGATTAGCGCGGCGAATTGCATCGACGCTCACCGAAGCCGGGCACGACCCAATTGTCGTCCACGACGGTGAAAAAGCTCTGGAAAAAACAAAGGCGACGCCATTCGATTTGATCGTGCTGGACATTATTCTGCCCGGGATGGATGGCTTTGAAGTCCTGCGGCATCTGCGTGCCCAACATCTTGCCAGTCGCGTGCTGATGTTGACCGCGCGCGGGGAAGTGAAGGACCGCGTGACCGGACTCCAACTCGGCGCGGACGATTACTTGCCAAAGCCGTTTGCAATGGGGGAGCTGGTGGCTCGCGTAAATGCGCTGGGACGACGATATCCGGAAGAACCTACACTCAATCTTCGTGTTGGTGACCTGACACTCGATCTGGCAAGCCATGAAGTGCATCGCGGCGCGCGCCACATTCATTTGTCCGCGCGCGAGCTGATGCTGCTGAAGGTACTCATGCGGGAACCGGGCCGCGTGTTTACACGTACTGAGTTATGCGAACGAGTATGGGAACACCCACACGAATATGACACCAAGCTGGTGGAGGTCTTCATAGGACGTCTGAGAAGAAAAATCGCCGATCCTCCGCTCATTCATACGGTGCGCCACGTAGGTTATACGATCCAATAGGCAGTCGTTGTAGGGCCAGCGCATCGCTTGCCGACACCCGCCTTCGCGCGGCTGCGGCGTGCGAGGGCAGTTACACCAGATCCCCACGCGCTATAGCCGCGACAGAGCTTGCCCGCCGTGGCAGGCGTCACCGTGACTTATGGCTTAGAAGCGCAAAACGCCTTAACTCAGCACAAGCTACAATGAATGCCCAGGTGCCTGGCCGCCAAAAGTAACAACGGCGTTACTTTTTCGATACGCGGCAAAGCGGCGATCGGTGCGATTCTGCCTACATAAAAACAATCATTAAACCTATGAAAACAACTTCTTCTTACATGAAAATTGCCTTGCCTTTGTTCGCACTGGCAATTCTGACGGCCACGTCTGCGCGCGCGGACACGTATTCGTGGACGAACTTTCAATCTGACATCGCCGGTGTTGCGCAGCATA
>QHPC01000227.1 GCA_003218915.1 Verrucomicrobiota bacterium | reverse complement strand
GTCGCGGTCCGACCCCGGAAGGATCCGGCTGTGTGATGTGAAAATTATCCGTGGAAATCCCGTAGCCGACAATTTCTGCCAGGACAGGCGCGGCACGCTTTCGAGCGAGTTCGAGATTTTCCAGCGCGAGAACGGCGGCGCCTTCGCCCAGCACCATCCCGGCGCGATGTCGATCAAACGGGCGGCATTTTTCCGGCGTCGAGGCTTGAAGTGAATCGAAGCCCGTGAAGACCAGTTCCGAAAGAGCGTCATAGCCTCCGGTCAATACGCGTTGATAGCGCCCCGATCGGACGCATTCGAACGCATGGCCAATCGCATTTGTCCCCGAAGCGCACGCGTTCGCAATTACCTGACACGGCACAGACAGCCTGAGAACCTCCTCCTGCGCGTCGATTACCGGCTTTTGTGCCGGGTAATTGGCGATCCATGTGGGTGCATGTCGAAGATCCCCTGACCGACACAGCGACCGGTAATATTGTTCCCCATAAGACATGCCGCCGCTCGTTGTTCCGATTACCATTAACTCAGGCTCAAACTGAGGCGCTTGCGCCATGGCCTCTTTTAACGCATGGATCATCATGTGTGACGCTCGATGCAAGCGTTTGGCGCGGAGCCTCTTGCTCAGGCCGGCGAGCAGATGGTCATCGGAGATTTGACCGGCGGTTTTGCAACGACATTCGGCTACCGAAAATCGTGTTACCGCGGTGACGCAATCCCGCGCATCACGCAGCGAATCGAGCGTTTCCGCCAGTCCAAACCCCAACGGGCTGACCACTCCTGCAGCCACAACTGCCACCCGTTCAGGGGTCTTTTTTCCGGTCGTACTACCTAATTGGGCCATGTAAGAGGCAAAATTTGTTATGCTATTTTCTATTGCTTTCCTTCGGGAAGCATTTTACAAATGAGCCAAATCGGAAATGGAAGCCCGGAAGTTGGTGGATTGTCAGTTGAGTTTATTCAGTGGCGATTTGAAATCCGATAAGCGGGAACAGTGACCTGGCGGCCTTTCCAAGAATAAACTCGACGATGGGAACTAAACTATACATAGGCAATCTTTCCTTCAACACGACGGAAAACGAACTGCAGGAGCTTTTCTCACAGGCCGGTACTGTGCAGGAAGTTACCCTCATGCAAGACAAATTCACCGGCAAATCGCGTGGCTTTGCGTTTGTCACCATGGGTTCCGAAGAGGACGCTCAAAACGCCATCTCGAAATTCAATGGCCAAACGGTTGAAGGCCGGCCATTGACCGTGAATGAGGCTCGCCCGCGGGAACCGAGACCGCCCGGTGGTGGCGGACGCGGTTACGGTGGTGGTGGTGGTGGATACGGTGGCCGTCGCGAAGGTGGCCAGCGAAGAGGCTACTAAAATTCCGAATCAGGGATAAATAAAGAAGGGGCTTGGGCAGGGCTGGATTCGAACCAGCGAAGGCGTAAAGCCAGCAGATTTACAGTCTGCCCCGTTTGGCCACTTCGGTACCTACCCGTCCGAGTGCGAGCGATTCATATAGGCTCGCGCTGCGCGGCTTGCAAGTGATCCCGACGCAGTGGCGAGGTGTCATCTCAAATGACGAAATTCGAACGACGACAGGCTCCCCGTCAGCGATAAAACTCCGCGACGGAATCGACCACATATCGCTGCGCTTCACGAGGAATCTCCGGGTAAATGGGTAGCGCGAGCGTTTCGCTAGCCGCACGTTCAGTCTCGGGAAAATCACCTTTCTTGTAGCCGAGATAGGCAAAGCATTTTTGCTCATGAAGGCCGAGCGGATAGTAAATCGCTGTCTCGACTTCGCGTTTGGCCAGGTGCTCGCGCAAAGCGTCGCGCATCGGTGCGCGAATGACATATTGATGATAAACGTGATGATTCGTTAGGCCACGATTTCGATAAGATTCGCAGGGTGTGGCGATCCGTTCAGTCAAACCTGAGCGCGACAGTTCCGAGCCGTAAAAATCCGCAGCGGCGCGCCGCGCGGCGGCCCACTTTTCCAGATATGGAAGCTTGGCGGCGAGTATTGCCGCCTGTATTTCGTCCAGGCGAAAATTACCGCCAATGACATGATGGAAATAGCGCGGTTCCATTCCGTGTTCTCTGAAAGTGCGCAGCTTTTGTGCCAGCTCTTCATCGCCGCAAACAATCATCCCCGCATCACCGGCAGCGCCGAGATTTTTGGAAGGATAAAAGCTAAAAAAGCCGGCCTCGCCCATGGTTCCAGCTTTGGCAATCCTTTCACCGAATGGAAATTCGGCTCCAATCGCCTGCGCGGCGTCTTCGATCAGAACAAGCCGGTAGCGCTCCGCAATTTCACGGAGCGCGTCCATCTCGCAGCACAGACCAAACAAATGCACCGGAACCATTGCGCGGACTTTTTCTCCGTTCTTTGTTTTCCACGTGCCGTCCGTATCAAGCCGAGAATTTTTTTCGATGCATTCCTGAATCGCGGATGGCCGAATGTTGTAGGTCGCAGGATCGATGTCGGCGAAAAGTGGTCTCGCGCCAATGCGCGCAACGCATCCGGCGATAGCAAAAAACGTGTAGGGCGTCGTGATAACGGCATCGCCTCGCCCGATGCCTAGCGCCATCAATATGGCCAGCAAAGCATCGGTTCCCGACGAAACACCGACGGCGTGCGGCGCACTACAATACGCGCACATCGCCTTCTCGAACGCCTTCACTTTTGGTCCAAGGATGAAACGTCCGCTCGCCAGGACATCGTTGGCCGCCTGGCGAATTGAATCGCCCAGGGCACGATGTTGTTCGCTAAGATCAAGCAGCGGCACGCGCATGGGGAGATAGCTTGGCAGTTTCGCCATTCCATTCAAGATGTTGTCGTTCCGTCACTGGTATTGATCGCCGTGTCCGCGCGCGTTAGCCTGTTTGCATGGCGCTCCTGCGCGGTCTTTTTTGGTTGGTTCTATTCATCATTCTGACTTTTTGTTTCGTCGTGCTGTTTGAGTATGGGCCACACGATTTCGCCAATGGCGTTCAGAAGGAGTACGCCCGTGTAAAGTCATTTGTTGTAAAGCAAACCGAAGCGATCGGGAAACCGAAGAAGAACCGCTGATCGAACACGCCCGTGGCCGGTCTAAACTTTTGGAGGGGCGAACTCCTGTGAGCCTCTCGCGTCCGGCGTCGCAGAGCTCCGCCCCCAATTTAGGTTGCGCCGATCATGGCGAGCGTTTCGATCGGCAACGGAGCAAGAAATTCTTTTACGTTCTCAATATGCAGAACCGGTCGCGCCAGATGTGCTGCGAGAAAACTGGTATCCGGCGTAACAGCAATCCCCGCTTGAGACCAGATTTCGCATTGCGCTAATTGCTGGATAACACACTCAACTTTTGCCTGTAGATGGCGGTGATCTGTAAATTGAACTGTGGAAATTCCCGGTGCTGTGTTTTCAACAAATGGGCTGAGCGTAAACGCGTAGTGAAGCAAAATTTCCTGGATCGATTTCTCCTGCTGACGAGCTCGCACTTTGATTACGACCTGCAAAGATCGCGCCAGGGCCTGACTGGGAGTCATTCCTTTGTCGATCCCCGCCTTTTCTGCGACGTCGTTCAGTTGAACGATCACAGGTTTCTTTTCCTGTTCCTCGATTAAGGCTACCGGTTTTGCGCAAAGTCCAGGCTGATGCCGCATAGCGGCCTGCAAATAAAAGTTCGGTAAATAAATCGTCGCAAACATCGATTAATTCACCACTAACCATTGCTTGCCGCGCCGTAAGTCGCCGCGGCGACCGGAGGCGGGACCACTGATTTAAGATGCGATCGTTTTACCACGATCCGCAGTTGAGAAAATGCCTCATGCTTTTCCAAAGTTTCCAGGTTCCATGAATTTTCGAGAACAAGTTTCAATTGGGCGCTGCTGACCATTTCATACCGGGTGAGGACCAGACAGGCCGTGGGCACCGATTCGACCAGTCGTTGCAAGCGATACCAGGTTGTTTGCGGAATTTTGCGCAATTCTTCCGGGGAATTGAGAATCAGATCGACAATCACCAGCGAAAAATTTCCGTCGCGCAACAACAGATCCGCCGCTTTGACTGCTTCCAGGGCCTTAGCGCAACGCACCCAAAGCAGCTGATGCAGAATGGAATTGGCCAGCGCGCATGGATCGAACGAATCACGTCCATCAATTAGTGCGACGAAATACTTATCGCAATATGCGCCACGGATGAAGGCGTGAACGAGCGATGCGCTCCCCGCACTTCTGCGTGGGGCGATTAATTCTGTGATCGCTCCTTTGGGCAAACCGCCCCCAACAGGTTGATCGAAGAAAGCTAAACCCGTGACTAAACGCGTTTCCAACGGCATGGGCGCCTGCGGGAAACGAATCGCAAGAAGGTTGCGCAGGTCGATAATCTTCCCGCTCATCGGCATGGCAGAAAATGACATGAGAAGGACATATGTTCAAATGAACAACTTAAGAGATTGCCCTCGTGCATCCCGGCGATTGAACCACCTGGTGTGGCCGCGATATCTCCGTCTTAGTGTTTCTTCCTGCGCTCTTGCTTCCGAACCAGCGATACCATTACCCCTTGAATCTTGAGTTCGCGGGCTGGAACCAGATCCGGGTAGCGCGGGTTTTCCGCCTTGAGATATGGCCGGCCGCGCTCGACGACATAACGTTTCAATGTCGTTTCGCCGTCGATCAACGCGGCAACAATGTCGCCGTCGTGCACATCTTTCGCGTCTTCCAAAATCACAATGTCGCCATCGACAATGTGTGCGCCGATCATTGAATCGCCGCGGACCCGCAAAGCAAATGTGCCGCGATTCTTTTGCACATTTGCGGAGCGCGTGTCGAGCGACACGTGGCCCTCAACGGTCTGTTCTGTCAACGCCGACATGCCCGCCGGAATTTGCCCGTAGATCGGAACATCGGTAATCCGCACCTTCATGGCTGGGGTGATCAACGCACGGGCCTTGCGCGCATGCCGATCGAGAAAACCTTTTCGTTCCAGCGCGGCGATGTATTGCATTACCGATGTCTGACTGGCGAATCCGAAATGATTTTGGATTTCACGCGTACTCGGAGTGATCCCTTTCTGGCGTTGCTCGCGCTGGATAAAATCGAGAATGCTCCTCTGCCGCCCGGTTAGCATGTTGTATCATCGTCCGAACTTTGGTGAAGACAAGTTCAAATGAACAGATTCAACCGCTGTGAGTTCAATCTGAAGGACACCAAAGCAACCAGAAGCTAACAATAAAACATCCCGCGCTCGAGGGGTCATTCCGAGCGGGAGTGAGGAATCTCTCGCAGGGCTGCTAGGTCACGCTACGTAACTAGCGTATTCGAAGCTCCGATTGTGAAGTCCCTCGCTTCGCTCGAGGATGACAGAACGAACTACAACCGTACCAGATCGACCAGAAACTGGCACCAGAGATAAAACATCCCGCGCCAGGAATATTTTACGTCGCCCGCCGCCGTCTGTTTGAGAACGCCTTTATGAATGTTGTGCGCGATCT
>QHPC01000226.1 GCA_003218915.1 Verrucomicrobiota bacterium | reverse complement strand
TCCACGACGCAATCCTTTCCAAAAAGCGAGAACTGCGCCTTATCCGGCAATCCAGCGCCCGCGGTTGCATCGGTTACGAGACAAATTCCACGCGGTCCTTTTGCGCGGTACAACATCTTCATCAACGTTTCGGAAACGTGATGACCGTCGGCGATTAGTTCGCAACTGATTCGCGGTTCGCTCAACGCAAACTCGAGTAAACCACCGACGCGATAAATGCCGCGGCGACGCGCGCTCGACATGCAGTTCAATGTATGTGTCACGCTGTGCATGCCTCGTGCGAAACCTTCTCGCGCCTGTTCGTCCCACGCATCGCTGTGGCCTCCGCTGACACTGATCCCGTGCATGTGAAAATTCTCGATTGCCTCAGGCGCGCCCCGCAGCTCGGGCGCGATCGTGATTCGTTTGATCACGTCCGCGTAGTCGAGTAGTCGCTGGACGGAAGCGCGCGACGGATTTTGAATGAATTCGGCGCGCTGTGCCCCGCATTTGGCTTTCGAAATAAACGGGCCTTCTACATGAACGCCAGCGATCTGTTTTATCGAACAACAACACTCACGGATGGCGCTTAGAACATCGGCAATGCTATCGAGTGACGCCGTTGCCGTTGTCAGCAAAAGCGAAGTCGTGCCGCCGCTGCCATGGTAATCACAGATGACTTGAAACGCGTCCGCAGAAGTTTCCATGGTGTCGCGCCCCAGCGCGCCGTGCACGTGAAGATCGATGAAGCCAGGCGCCAGGTAATTTCCGTGGAGATCAACTACCTCTTTTCTGCGGACAAGGCCACGCTCGGGGATTGCGGCGATTTTTCCTTTCTCAACGACTACCTCAAGACCATCGCGAATGCTGTCGGGAAAAATCAAACGCGCGTTCTGGAAAATCATATTCAATTGGGCTGTCGCCAAAGTTCAACCCTGACGAAGGAACGACGAAAAAGGGGCCCGCGAATCACGCAGATAGACGCGAAAACATTCCGGAGAATAAGGCAATCATTCGCGTCATTCACATGGTAAAGCTGCTTTCTCTCTACGGACTCAGTAATCGTGCGTACCAATTTAGAAAAACTTGGCCAAAAAACATCCAGCTCAGCGCGCCAAACGCCAGGTAAGGTCCGAACGGCAACTTGGCCGACCAAACCCGTTTCCCAACGACCAGCGTAATCAGCCCGACAATCGAACCGAGAAGCGATCCGACGAAAAGACTAAACAACACTGCCCGCCACCCGAGGAATGCGCCAATCGCCGCGAGAAATTTCAAGTCGCCGCGGCCCATCGCTTCGCGTGGAATCACCAATTCGCGCGCTACGCCCGAAATCTGCGTCACATCATCGAGCATAAGAACGTGGCCTTCAGCAGTGACGCGATCGTAGCGAAAGTCCAGCGTCACATTCCCGTAGGTGTGGTGGTCGATCCTGGCCTCTTCGCACTCAAGCAATAATCGGTCTTTTTCCCGGGCAAAATAATCGCTCCACAGGCTTTCCTCGGTGCCGACGACAAGATCGGCGTCGTCCCCGCGTTTCGTCCAGGTGAACGGTGTCGCCGTTTCGAATTGAATCCGTTTTCTTCCAAAGGCGATTTTGCCGGCTTCGAGAACAATCAACAGGATTACGTACCCGAGAGCAGCGGCCAGCAGAGAACGAACGCATGCGGCAAGTCGTGAATCCGCTTCCATCAAAGCTGGCACTGCCAGACTGCAAACAACGCCAGCAACAATTCCGCCGATCGTTACATGGTCTGGAATGATGAAATGTTCGAGATCGATAAATGTTCCAACGATCAGGAGCGAAACAAAAATCCAATATGCAATCGCCAGTTGCCACGGAAAGCTCTGCCAGATCGCCAGAAACAGCAGCGCAGTGATCAGTTCCACCGCGAAATAGCGAAAGGCGATTTTCGCGCCGCAATTCGCGCAACGCCCGCGGAGCCAAATCCAGCTGATCAGTGGAAGATTCCGGTGCCACGGAATCGGCTGTTTGCATACCGGGCAAAAAGAGCGACGCGGCTTGTTAATCGAAAGTTCGACAGGCCAGCGATAAATGCAGACGTTCAAGAACGACCCGACTGCCGCGCCGAGAACAAAGGCAAACCCCTGGAAGAGAAACTCGTAAATAGAATGATCCACGCAACTAAGTGATGATCGACCTGGAGCTGCGACGCTCCATTAGCCATGCAATCCAGATGCAGCTTTCATAAAGCAGACACATTGGGAGCGCCATCGCGATCAAGGTCAGAATGTCTGGTGTCGGCGTGATGATCGTCGCCAGAATAAAGATCAGCACGACAGCATAAGGTCGTGTGCGCGCCATGAATCTGTAAGTGATCAATCCAAATCGAACCAGGGCCAGCACTACCACTGGCAATTCGAAAGCCAACCCGAAACCGATCGTAAATCGCGTCACAAAGGAATAATATTGTTGCACCGTCCAGGTGGGCGCCCAGCCGAGCGACTCGGTGTCGCGAAAGAAAAAAAGAATCGTCTTCGGTAGCAACCAAAAATAACAGACGCACACACCAAGAAGAAATAGCGCGAAGCTGACTAATATGGCTGGAAGCAAAAAGCGCTTTTCTACGACGGTGAGCGCAGGTAGCACAAATTCCGCAATGAAATAAAGCAGCAGCGGAAAGGAGAGAACGATGCCGGCGTAAAACGCCAGGTGAAACGAGATCACGATCGAATCGGTGATGCCGAGCGCTTTGAGTGTTCCGACTTGCGACCCTACATCGCGCAATGGCGCCTGGATTATTCGCACGAGTGTCGAGCGGAATGCGAAGCAAACGATCACCGCTGCCACCAGCGTGATTGCCATCTTCACAATGGTCCACCGCAAGTCTTCCAAGTGCTCCAGAAACGGCTTGGAAGTTTCGGTCTCCGGTAGCTCGCGAAATTTGAAAATGTCTCTCAGCGCCATTGTGTCAGGTCAGAAATACGAAATCCGAAACAACCACCAATAATCAAATCCAGGGCGGTCAGCACTCTTTAACGGGAAGGAGATCACGGGCCCAGAGCCGCGCCCAAATACTTAGCGTGTTGGCATCGCGAATCTTGTTCTCGGCGATCATTCGCCGAATTTCCTCTACGCTAAATTCGCGGCAATCGAGAATCGATTCTCCTTCGTCGCCGGCCGCTCCCTCTTTACACTTCTGTACGGGATGCGCCAAAAAGAAGTGGCCACGTTCATCGGTGAAGCCAGGTGAGGTAAAGTAGTGGCCCAGCGCGATGAGCTCACCATTCTTGGCAAGCTCATAGCCCGCTTCCTCGCGAAGTTCGCGCAGCGCAACTTGCTCAGGGGTTTCCTGGGCGGGCCCGTCGATCTGACCCGACGGCATTTCCCAAATTGCTGTACGAATCGGAATACGCTCCTGGTGGATGAGAACGATTTTGCCGTCTCGCGTCATCGGCGCAATGATCACGGCTGCTTTCCGGTGCACAACTGTCCATGCACGTGGCACCGAACGCGCAGGTGTTCGGACGCGGTCGGTCACAACTTCGAGATGCGCATTGGCAAAATGCCGCTCGCTCGACACGGTTTCCCAGCTGTTTTGCATAACGGCTGAAGTGTAGTGGCCGCTGTCCCCAGCGGCAAACTGCTGGATTGTGCAGTTAGACTGTAAAGGCAGCCGTGTCGGCTGCGAATCCCCTCGCGATGCAGGCGGCACGTCTGGCTCTACAGATTACGCCAGCAATTTGCGCCAGCGCTTGATCTGGCCCGCGATGTTCTCGGGTGACGGAGCGCCGATCGCGCGCCGCCGCGCAAGCGAACCGCGAACATCGAAAATCTTCGCCACGTCATTTTCAAAGTGTGGCGAAAACCTTTTCATTTCGGCGATGCCGATTTGATCCAGTGGAACGCTTTTCGCAACGGAGCGCACAACAAGCTCTCCAACGATTTGGTGCGCCTCGCGAAAAGGCACTCCCTTCTTCACCAGGTACTCGGCCAAATCGGTCGCGAAAAGATTTGGGTCCCGAGTAGAACTGTTCATGCGTTCACGGTTGATTTTCAATTCTGGCAACATCGCAGCAAAAACGTCCAACGCGCTTTTGATTGTATCGACGGAATCGAACAGCGCTCTCTTGTCTTCCTGAATGTCGCGATTGTAAGAAGAAGGAAGCGCTTTCATCGTGGTTAAGATCGACATCAAATTTCCGTAAAGGCGGCCAGTCTTGCCGCGGGTTAGCTCCGCCATGTCCGGGTTCTTCTTTTGCGGCATAAGGCTGGAGTGCGTTGAAAATGAATCGCTAAATTCCAGAAAACCGAATTCGGTCGTGCTCCAGATGATTAAGTCTTCGCTCAAGCGAGAGAGGTGCAGGCCGATCATGGCGAGGCAAAAAAGAAATTCGCATACAAAATCGCGGTCGCCGACGGCATCGACACTGTTTTGGCTCACGCTCGAAAAACCGAGCTCGCGCGCAATTCCCTCGCGATCGAGAACGATGGTCGATCCGGCGAGCGCTCCAGATCCAAGTGGAAGAACATCTGTTCGAGCAAGGCAGTCACGAAGCCGATTCGCGTCGCGCTCAAAAGCCTCCATCTGTCCAAGCAAATAATGCGAAAAAGTGATCGGTTGCGCGCGCTGCAAATGCGTGTAGCCGGGCATTACGACGTCAATGTGCCGCTCCGCAACGTCGACTAGGGCGGTTTGCAAATGTCGCAAGCGACCTGCCACATCCGCGATCTCTGCTTTTACATACAGCCGCAGATCGAGCGCAACCTGGTCGTTTCGGCTGCGTGCTGTGTGAAGCTTCGCGCCCGCAGGTCCGATTCGCTTCGTCAGCGCTGCTTCAATGTTCATGTGCACGTCCTCGAGTGACGCGTCCCATTTGAATTTGCCAGATTCGATCTCCTTCTCGATCACCCGCAATTCGCTTTCGATTTGCCGCCGCTCATCGAGTTCTGCTGCGGGTTGGTTCAGTCTTCCTTTTCGCATTGTTCTAATTGCGGGGCCCGGATCACCGATCTGGGCTACAGCTTCGCATCGGGATGGCTTTCAGGCGACGGATGCAATTCGCGTTACGGTTACCGAGACGTGCTTGGCGTCTTCCAGAGGAAATTTTCGCAGCTCGACTGTCACCTTTTGGATGCGGAAAGTTTTCAGCAAATGCGTCGCCAACCGATCGGCAAGTGTCTCGATCAGACTTGTCGATTGATCGCGCACAAAATTCTTCGTTTCCTCAGCAACGGTCGAGTAATTGACCGTGTTGTCGATCTTGTCGGCCATATCGCGCTGCTTGTAATATGGCCAGAAAGAAATGCTGACAGTTAATCGCTGCGGGGTAGAACGTTCTTTTTCTGGAACTCCGATGCGCGTAGAAATCTTGAGCTGCTCGATGTGAATCCGATCGGAAAGCGGATTTGGTTCGTTGGGCACCCGCGAATCTTATCCACGAATCCGCCTTCGCACCAGCCTACGGCGGGACAGGTGGACACGAACAAACACGAATAAGAGAGCAAGGCAGGTCTCTAGAAGACAAGCCAAGCAACCTTCTCGTGTTGCGACACCGGAGATTTTTGCGCCACACTTTTCGCAAACTCTAGACACTAATTTCACCAATTTACACCAATTGGCTGAAGGCTCTTACAATCCGTGGCGATTCGTGTCTTCACGGTTGCTTATCCTTGCAAAGTTCTTGAAATCGCGGATCGCCACGTAGCTGGTCAAACATCGGATCGAGCCGGAGCAGCGCGGGAGTGAGCGGCATAATTGTACTCAGTGAGCCGGCGTACGGTATCGAAAGTAGTTTCTGTAAAGCGGCGATGGCGCGGTCGGGCTCTCCCATCTGCGCCGCCACCCGGGCGAGGATCTCGAGCGACCAAGGACCAGTCGAGGGGTCTTTCTCGATCGGATTCGC
>QHPC01000010.1 GCA_003218915.1 Verrucomicrobiota bacterium | reverse complement strand
TTTCGCGTGCCGGTCACGTCTGTCGACGCGAAAACAATTGACCGTGCGACTTTATCGGTTTTACCGAGCCGTTTTGTTTTTCAACATCACATTCTGCCCATTGAGGTGAAGGAGAATGCGGTGGTACTGGCGACGTACGATCTTTTCAATTCGATCGGCCGCCAGCTCGCGTCGCAGCTTTTGAAAAAGCCGGCCGAATGGGTGCTGGTGCCGCGCGCCCAAGTTCTGCGCGCGATGAAAACTCTCTACGGCGTCGGCGCAGAAACATTCGATGAAATTCTGAAGACGAATCGTTCCTTCGAGGTGCTGCACGACAATGACACCGCCATCGAGTTGAATGATGACGACCCCGAAGCGTCGGTCGTGAAATTTGTAAACCAGATCATTCGCGAAGCGATCTTCGAGCGCGCGACCGATATTCACGTTGAACCGCTGGAGAACGATCTGCGGATTCGTTATCGAATCGACGGGATCTTGCACGAGGTCGCTGTGCCGCCGCAATTGCGAGTTCTGCAATCGGCCATTATCTCGCGCCTGAAAGTCATGTCGCACATGGACATCGCGGAGCGTCGTCTGCCTCAAGACGGGCGCATTAATTTGCAGTCGAACAATCAGAACATTGACGTGCGCGTTTCGACCATTCCGACGGTAAACGGCGAATCGATCAGTCTCCGATTGCTAATCCGCAGCAGCCAGCAGTTCGGATTTGACCGGCTCGACCTCAGCGAAAAGCAGGAGAAAATTATTCGGCACCTGCTGGCGCAGCCCAACGGGATCATTCTTCTCACTGGTCCGACCGGCTGCGGAAAATCGACGTCGCTTTATTGCTTCCTGAGCAGCATCAATTCAGTGCAGCGGCGCATCATCACGGTCGAAGAACCGGTGGAATATCGAATTCCAGGTGTTTCACAAATCGATGTGAAACCGGAGATCGATCTGACTTTCGCAAAAGGGCTGCGTCACATTTTGCGCCAGGACCCCAATGTTGTCATGGTCGGGGAAATTCGTGATGTCGAAACTGCGGATATTGCGATCCGCGCAGCCATGACTGGTCACCTGGTCTTCAGCACCCTGCACACAAATGATGCGGTGGGTGGCATTACCCGTTTGCTCGACATGGACGTGGAACCGTTTCTGCTCTCCTCGGTAGTCAAATCGTTCATCGCACAGCGACTAGTACGCACGATTTGTCCCGACTGCGTGCAGTTGGTTGATTATCCACGCGAGTATCTCACCGAGATCGGTTTGCCGGTGAAAGAACTCGGCACCCGTTTCCAGCGTGGCGCCGGTTGCGATCAATGCCGTCAGACCGGCTATCAGGGTCGCGCGGCGATTTACGAGGTCTGCGTTATCACGGAGCCGTTAAGAAAATTGATCATGCAAAAGCGCGATGGCGGCGAGCTCAAGCAATGCGCCATTGCCGAAGGCATGGAGACTTTGCGGCAAGACGGCTGGCGACGCGTCGCTCAAGGTAAAACAACGATCGAAGAAGTCGTCCGCGTCACACAAACCGACGAGGTGATGGCCGAGACGACCGAGGAAGCCCAGCCGGTGGTGGCGAGCTAGAGCGGGCCAAGAAGCAAAGCTCAAAGCAGAATGCGTCTTTGCGCTTACCGCTTAGTTCTTTGCCCGTTGCCTAGGATCGCCCCTCAATTCGCGGATCGCCTTTGCGTAATCTGTCGCGTGAAAAATTGAGGTGCCGGCGACAAGCACGTTTGCGCCGTTTTCAATCGATATCCGTGCGGTCTCGGCGTTGATGCCGCCGTCTACTTCGATGTCGATCCTGCTGCTCAATGATCTTGCACGTTTAACTTTTTGCATTTGATCAGCGCGAAAGGACTGGCCCCCGAAACCGGGATGCACCGTCATCACCAGTAGCATGTCGATTTTGTCCAGGAACGGCTCAACCGAATCAAATGAGGTTTCGGGATTTAGAGTGAGACCGGCGCTGCAACCGGCGTCTCGAATCCGTTGCAATGTTTTCGCGACGCCGTGTTTCGCCTCTGGTTCCACGTGAACCGTGATCGAGTTCGCACCGGCTTTGATAAATCGCGGAACGTAATGATCGGCGTGCTCGATCATAAGATGGACATCGAGCGGAAGACTTGTTAGGCCGCGCACCCGTCCGACGATCTCCGGACCGAAGGAAATGTTATCGACGAAATGCCCATCCATGATGTCGCAGTGGATCCAATCGGCGCCCGCGGCCTTCTTTCCATGTTGATGGAGTAAAGGAGTAATGGGGTAATGGCAAGTCCTCCATAACTCCAGCCACCATTACTCCATTACTCCGACAGAATGCGCTTGACGCCGTGCCGCTCTGTTTCATGTTACGGGCGTTTCAGCCGGCCGAATCGCGCTCGTGGGGAGGGTCCTGTAAAGATCAGGCCGCCTCAGGCGGATGAACGCGCTTCTTCTCGGGCTGGAAAGTTTCTGCTAATAAATAACGGTGGTGGCGGTGCAGGCCGGCACCAACAGAGTGCTGGCTGTCGGTGACGAAGCCAAGCGCATGCTCGGCCGCACACCGGCAAACATTGTCGCAGTGCGCCCGCTCAAAGATGGCGTGATTGCGGACTTCGAAGTGACGGAAGCGATGCTGCGCCACTTCATCACCAAGGTGCATAATCGCCGGGTACGCGCGAAGCCGCGCGTCGTTATCGCGGTGCCTTCTGGAATCACGGATGTGGAAAAGCGCGCCGTGCGCGAATCGGCGACCCATGCCGGAGCACGCGAAGTCTATTTGATCGAAGAACCAATGGCAGCGGCGATTGGAGTCGGACTTCCGGTACAGGATCCAGCCGGCAACATGATCATCGATATCGGCGGAGGCACGACAGAGGTCGCCCTTATTTCATTGTCGGGAATTGTTTTCAGCCGCAGCGTCCGCGTCGCTGGCGATGAGTTGGACGAAGCAATCGTGCAGTATATGAAGCGTGCCTACAATCTGATGGTCGGCGAACGCACAGCCGAGGAGATAAAGATTAAGATTGGCTCGGCATATCCCAGCGAAAAGGAGACGAGCGTAGAGGTTAAGGGACGCGACCTGGTCGCCGGTTTGCCTAAGACACTTATGATCACGTCCCAGGAAGTACGCGAAGCATTGCTCGAACCGATCTCGACAATTGTCGATTCCGTGCGGATCACATTGGAGCGCTGTCCGCCCGAGCTTTCGGCGGACCTCGTCGATCGCGGCCTGGTCCTGGCAGGTGGCGGCGCGTTACTGCGAGGCTTTGACAAGCTTTTGAGCGAGGAAACAGGTTTGCCTGTCCATGTTGCTGAAGATCCGCTGAGCGCAGTGGCGGAAGGGACCGGCAAATGCCTCAATGAACTTAAATTCTTGCGCCAAGTGGCCTCGGCAGACCGCCAGTGGCGGTAGGAAGAATTGCGGATTGCCGATTTCGGATTGCGGATTCATGTCGGTGCTTCCGCAGATGTCGACCTTCCTTAGTTCGCAAATTCCAAGCCGAAATCCGCAAATGCGATGAGCCGCACAAACATCATCGCGCTGCTGATTTTCGGCGCAATTCTGGGATATTTTCTCACCTTCGGCCCGGCGACGACGCAGAAGTTCAAGGCTGGCGTTTATCAGTTGCTGGCGCCATTTTTCACCGGCGGCTCTGGATTAAAAAAACAGCTTACATCTGTGCGTACGGGCTTGAAATCGCTCGACCAATTGGAGCACGAAAATGCTAACTTACAGGTGGAAAATCGGGAGCTGAAAGCGACTAACCAGGGTCTGCGCGATGCGGAGAATGAGGTGAATCGCTTGCGTCACGCGCTCAATTATCGTGAGCGATCAGTTTTTAAGTTAATCGCTGCGGAAATTGTCGCACGCGATTCCTCGACCTGGTGGCGAACGGTTACGATTAACCGTGGCAAGCGGGACGGTATCGAAATCGACATGCCTGTCGCTACGGACGAAGGATTGATAGGAAAAATAACGAGCGTGAGCGACAGCGTGTCGGTTGTATTGCTGGTTTCCGATGAAAATTGCCGGGTGGCCGCAAAGGTCGAAGGAAGCCGGGAACAGGGGATCGTGTCTGGCGAGCGCGTGACAACGGGACTCACCCCGGTTTTGAACCTGAATTTTTTGTCAAAACAGGCTGACCTGAAGCCTGGCCAAAAAGTTTATACTTCGGGAGTGGGCGGCGTGTTCCCGTCGGGTCTGCTGATTGGCAGTGTGAAAACTTTCCGTTTGCGAGAATTGGATGGACAAGCGCAGCTCACGCCCGCAGTCGATCTGTCCCATCTGGAGGACGTGTTCGTAGTCACTGGCCGAAAATGATTTTCTTTTTTGTTTTGCTCCTACTTGTGCTGCTGGCGCAGATTGCGGAGTTTTTTATTCCAGCGTTGCCGTGGCTCTACAACGCGCACGTTTACATTGTGCCCGTGATTGTTTTTTATGGCGCGATGGCCCTGCCGTTTCCTCTCATGCTGTCGCTTGCCCTGTTCGCGGGGGTTTTGCTGGATGCTCTTACTGTGCAGGTGATCGGAGGGAAAGTTGAAATTTCAACTGGATCATCGATACTCATTTACGGTGTGCTGGCAGGATTAATGCATGGTCTGAGACCGCTGTTTGCGCGCGGGCGCTGGGAAGTGCACTGCGTGCTGAGCGGCGTTTTCACCTCGTTGATAGTTCTGGCGCAATATCTAATGATTACATTCCGTCGCGGCTCTTTTGTATTCACCCGCGAAGTTTGGTGGCAGATCGGCGGGCCTGGTCTCATTGCCATGGCCATGGCCCCGATCGTGTTCTGGTTCTTACAATGGATAGGACGCGTTACGGCCTATTCCTATCAACCCGAAAGGGGGCGGCTTGAATGAACAGGCGCCGTATTACTTCGCGTGTGCGGATTCAACTCCTCGGGTTCTTGATGCTGATGGGCTTGGGTGCTCTTGGCCTCAAGCTTTGGTGGATCCAGGTAGCGCATGGCCAGGAATGGACTTCCCAGCTTCGCGGTAGTTCTCAAGCGACGGTGCGCATTCCTTCGGTGCGCGGCGAGATCAAGGATCGCAACGGAGTAACTCTGGTCCAAAACCGGGCCAGTTATGAGGTCGATTTTTATCTCCCGGAAATGGTCAAAGGCTATCGCGAACGCATTGGTCAGCCGCCCGTGACCGAGTATCGAGCGACCATCAATGGAATGCCGAAAGACCTGAAGGAACCAGACATCATCAAGATCGTCAATAATGGCATCGTCCCACGGCTCAACGACCTCGATCTTGCGCGCGATTATAATGCCGGCCGATTGCAGAAACACTATCGCAACGATACCGAAGTTCCGTTTTCCTACGTCAAGGACATCGATTTTCCAACTTTGGCGAAATTTTCCGAGCATGATGTCGGATTGCCGGGAGTGGAACTCGCGCTCAAACCGGTGCGTTCTTACGTTTACGGCGGGCTTGCCGCGCATATTTTGGGTTATGTCGGCATGCCGAACGATATCGATAAAGAGGACGCAAAGAAATTCACGTTTTACCAGGGAGACGTGGAAGGGAAATCGAACATCGAAAAAATCATGGACGAGTATCTGCGCGGGAAACCCGGGGTGCGTTACTTGCGGCGCAATGCAAAGGGCACTATTGATGGCGTCCTGCGCGAAGATCCCCCACAACAAGGTGCCAATGTCTTCCTGACGATCGATGCGCGCATCGAAGCGATCGCAGATGAGGCGCTGCGCGCAGTAAGCCGGGCAGGCGCGGTAGTTGTCGATCCAAACAATGGCAACGTTTTGGCGATGGCTTCTGTTCCATCATTCGATCCAAATACTTTCATCCCGAGCATCAAGGCGAAGGATTGGAAAGCGCTGCAGAAAGATGAGGGCGATCCGTTGGTGGACCGTGCGATTAGCTGCCTACCGCCAGGCTCGACATTCAAGCTCATCACGGCGCTCGCGGGTCTGCGCGGCACGAAAAATATCGCAGGTGCCAAATACAGCTGCGGTGGCGGTGTGAGTTACGGCGATCACTTTTTTCGATGTTGGGTAGCCGAAAAACATTACACGCACGGCACAATCGGGCTGGCTGATGCGATCAAGGTTTCATGCGATTCCTTTTTCTATCAGTATGGAAACGCGGCTGGGATTCAGTCGATTGATCACATTGGCAAGATGTTGGGCATTGGCGAAGAATCGGGCCTGCAACTGACAGGCGAACAAACCGGCAATATGCCGGGGCCTGAGTGGATGCAAATTCACCATCCCCAGGAGAGGTGGTCGCAGGCGCAAACGGCCAATGTTTCAATCGGTCAGGGCTACACGCTTGTTTCGCCTCTGCAATTGGCGATGGCCTACGCGACGATCGCAAACGGCGGCGTGTGCTATTACCCACGGCTGGTGGATAAAGTTTTGAAGCAAGACGGCTCTCCGGTGTTAGATCAGCAAGGCAATTCAGCAGCGCCACCGCCGCGCGTGCGATCGGATTTACGACAGGAAATCTCCCCTGACCACATCGAACTGGTTCGCAAAGGCCTTTGGAAGGTTGTCAATGAAGACGGCGGCACCGGCGGCAGAGCGCGTTTGAAAGATTGGGTAGTAGCGGGGAAGACGGGCACTGCGCAGGCCACTGATCGTGGACAAGAGGAAAACGTGGCGTGGTTTGTGTGTTTCGCGCCATTTGACCATCCGAAGTATGTCGTCGCAGTGATGGTTCAAGGCGCCTCTGGGCACGGCGGCGAAGTCGCGGGCCCGATCGCTACACGCATTCTGGAACGCACGCTTGCGCTGGATGAAGGCAAATTCGATATGCAGGTGGCCTGGCTCCAGCCCGCGCATCACGCCAATCCGCTGCAATTAATCAAATCAGTCGCTTATAACGAAAAGGGAGGCAATCTCGGAGGCGAGGACGAAGAAACTGCGGACCAATCGCAGGCTACCACCGCCCAGATGGCAAGCTCAGACGCCTCGCCCGACGTCGAACCGGAAGCAGATTCTCAGGGCAAAGTGCGCAAGCGAGGCGCTGCGGTGGCCCGCGCTGTTCCCGCTGCGACGCCAGCTCCCCGTAATTTCTTCCAAAAGATTTTTGGAATAGGTCGGCGCCAGGCGCCTGCACCTCCGCCACCGCCGCCATCTAACCGCCGGCGTGGAACACCACCACGATGAACAGCCGACCAGAACTATCGCCTCAGTGCATTTGGTCAGTTCCGCTTCTGATCGGACAACCCTTTTCGTTTTATGATAGACAAAGTAAGAAAACTTTTGGGTCTTTCCTCACGAAAGACCGGCAAAAAGCTCATACTCAGCGTGGAAAAGCTCGAGTCCCGGGTCGCCGTGCTCGAGAATGGCCGGCTCGAGGAGTACAGTGTCGAGCGTAAGAGCTCACGGAATATCGTCGGCAGCGTTTACAAGGGTAAAGTCAAAAACATCGAGATGGGGTTGAAGGCGATGTTTGTCGACATCGGCTTCGAGAAAAATGCGTTCCTTCATTTTTGGGACGCAATTCCGGCTGCGCTCGACAGCGGCATTGAGGAAATCGATCGCCGCGGGAGCAAGCGGCCGCGAAAACGGATCACGGTTAAAGATATACCGAGTATTTATCCGGTCGGCTCGGATGTCATTGTGCAGGTCACCAAGGGTCCCATCGGGAACAAAGGACCGCGGGTAACCACGAATCTCAGTTTTGCCGGGCGCTACCTGGTGCTGATGCCGTTTAGCGATCGCAGTGGCATCTCGCGAAAAATTGAAAACCAGAAGGAGCGCGAACGGTTGCGCAAGATTGTGCGTGAACTGGATATTCCCGACGGGGTTGGAGTCATTATCCGCACCGTCGGTGAAGGCCAGCGGGCAAGGTACTTTGTGCGGGATCTGCGTTTTCTTCTCGACCAATGGGCCCAGGTCGAGCAGCTGATTCGTGAGGAACTAACCCCATGCCGCCTCTTTGGGGAGCCGGATTTGGTCGGGCGAACAGTGCGCGATTTTCTCACCGAGGAAATCGACGAAGTCGTTTGCGACGACCGCGCGGCAACAGAACGAATGATCGAAATGATCGGGCAGATTTCCCGACGCGCCCGGAACCGGGTGCACCATTACGATGGCGCGATGCCGATTTTCGAAACGTACGGCGTGCAAAAGCAAATCGATGACGCTTTCCATCGGCAGGTCTGGTTGAAGTGTGGGGGTTACATCGTGATCGACGAAACCGAAGCGCTGGTAGCAATTGACGTGAACACAGGCCGAAACAAAGGCGGCCGCGACGTGGAGAAAACTATCTTGCAAACCAACTTGGAGGCCGCAGATGAAATCGCTCGTCAGCTTCGTTTGCGCAATATCGGTGGGCTAATCATAGCCGATTTCATCGATATGAAGAGCCGTAAAGACCAGCAGGCAGTTTACAGTTTGATGAAGGAGCGGCTCAATTGCGACAAAGCCAAGACACATGTTCTCCCGATTTCGCAACTTGGTTTGATGGAAATGACCCGTCAACGAGCTCAGGAAAGCCTGAGCGATACGATTTACGAAAACTGTCCGTACTGCGGCGGACGGGGCATCGTAAAAACGTCCATGACCACGAGCGTAGAATTACATCGGACTCTCAATACCGTCATGCGCAAGTATCAGGACAGCATTCATGATATTCGAGTGATTCTGAATCCCGGTGTGCTGAAACGGTTGAAGGAAGAAGACGAAGAATCGCTGGTGGAGTTGGAGCGCCGCTACGCGGGTCGGCTCACCTTTCGTGGCGATCCCACATTTCACCACGAAAAGTTTGTCATTACCGACGCAAATACCGGCGCGGAGCTCCACACGTAAGGCAGTGCCTTACACCAAAAAATCCTTGCAATTTCTCGTTGCTTGCCCAAGAGTCGGGCATCCAGGGTAACAGCGAGTTTCGTTATTACCTTGCGTGCTCCAAAGGAGTGTTTGGAGTTTAAGAAACTGAGGAGAGACTTAACCAAAGGAGAAATAGAATGAAAAGAATGGTGTTGGGGCTGGTATGCATCGCTGCAATCACTTCGGCGGCGGTTGCTGGGACTGAGACTTATTCCGGAAAGGAGATGAAACAGGTGGCACCGCCACCGTGTCCGCAATGGTACGCAGACAATGAGTTTAACGTGAGTCTGTGGGGCACCTACATTTTCACGGGAAACAACTGGCAGGACGATCGCTACCTAGAATCAGATCATGCCTTCGGCGGCGGTATTGACCTCAAGTACTTTTTCCACCGGTACTTCGGCGTTGGAATTGAAGGATGGGCGGTGGATGCCAGGCGCGCGTTTGAAGATGTCTTTGTCGATCTTAATAACGGTATCTTCGACGTTCATACAGGACATGAGAGCCGCGCAGTCGGTTCTGTTCTCGGCACATTGACGCTGCGCTACCCGATTCCCTGCACGCGATTCTCGCCCTATATTTTTGGTGGAGGCGGCGGAATCTTTGGTGGCGGCGAAAAGACGAACGTTGTAGTGAACGACGGAATCATTCGTACTGAGCAAACTGGTTCCGAGTCGCGGGCAATCGGCCAGGTCGGCGGCGGCATGGAAGTTCGCATGACGCCGCACATTGGCTGGGTCAGCGATTTCAGCTGGAATTTCGTCGATGGACCGAAGAACAACTTCGGCATGGTCCGTACTGGCGTTAATTTCGCGTTCTAACAGACCGGGAATCGCATTTGTTAAAGCGGCGTCCAAAATATCGGACGCCGCTTTCTTGTACGAATATGTTGTGCTTTTCGTTAGTGACACGAGAACAACACCGATGTCTGGAGTCTAAAAAACCGAGGAGGTTTAACCAAAGGAGAAACAAGATGAAGAGATCGGTGTTGGGGCTGTTATGTATTGCTGCAATCACCTCGGCAGCGGTTGCTGGGACTGAAATCTATTCCGGAAAGGAGATGAAACAGGTGGGTTCGCGTTTGCGAACGCTCGCATGCGTCCGAGATTATTTTGATGTCGTTCGTTGAAACTCTGGACAATTTGGCGCTGCGAAAATCGGAGCTGGTTGAGTGCTTCGAGCAGTTGATCGCACAGAAATCGGATCAAGAGCTCGAAACAATGGCGCAGATTTCCCGCTCCCTTACCCTGCAGAATTTTGGGCGGACGATGCGTCTGTTTGCTCCGCTGTATCTGTCCAACGAATGCATCAATAACTGCCGGTATTGCGGTTTCTCACGCGACAATCCGATCCTTCGCGTCACGCTCGATGTCGATGAAGTGATCACCGAAGCGCAGCATCTCGCTCGCCAGGGGTTTCGACAGATTCTTCTCGTCGCGGGCGAGCACCCAAAATTTGCGGGGCACGCCTATCTTGCCGAATGCGTGCGCGCGCTTGCTCCTGACTTTTCCTCAATTTCCATCGAAGTGGGCCCAATGGAGACGGAAGATTATGTACCGATTGTCGAAGCGGGCGCGGAGGGACTCGTCGTTTATCAGGAGACCTACAATCGCGGCATTTACGCGGAGATGCATACTTCCGGACCGAAACGCGATTTTAATTTCCGGCTCGATTGCGTCGAGCGCGGTTATACAGCCGGTTTTCGCCGGCTGGGCATCGGCGCGCTGATCGGTTTGTCGCGCTGGCAGGATGAAGCGATCGCGCTAGCGGCGCATTTGGAATATTTGTTCAAACACTGCTGGCAGGCGCAAATCACGGTAAGCTTGCCGCGGTTGCGTCCGGCAGCTGGCGGATTTCATCCGCTCTTCTCGATGATGGACCGCGAACTAGTGCAATTGGTTTGCGCTTTGCGGATTACTTTCCCGCAGCTTGGGATCGTGCTTAGCACTCGTGAACACGCCTCGCTGCGGGATTCGCTGGCGTCAATTGGCGTGACAATGATGAGCGCCGGCAGCCACACCGAGCCCGGCGGTTATACCCGGCAAGGCCGCGAACATCTCCATCGCACCGTGCGCGGCCGCATCGTTGCACCCGAATACCAGGACGGCGAAGATGAACTCGCTACGGGCCAATTCGAGATCAGCGACGAACGTTCCCCAGCCGAAATCGCCGCAGTCCTACGCCGTCGCGGACTCGAGCCGGTGTGGAAAGATTGGGACCAAGCCCTTTGCGGCGCATGACGATTTCACTGAATGGCGAGTCCGTGGATTCCCGCGAGGCTAAAACAATTGCGGAGTTAATCGATCGTTATCAATTCCCACCGCAATCAATTTTGGTCGAGCACAACGGCCTCGCCGTCCATCGGCATGAATGGACCGAGCGACTCTTAGCCGAAGGCGACCGTGTTGAATTGATCCGCGTCGTTGCCGGCGGATGAAATTCAAATCCTATTGCGGAGGGTAGCGATGCTGCACGTTGCCTTCGGCATCACGTATTTCCAGTCGCGGGGTGTTGGCCCGGTCAACACCAAGCAGTATGCGTGGTTTGCCTTCAGTATCGGAGATGATCAGCTCGGCGTCGCCGTCCTTCGTTTCCAGCTTGGCGCGTTGGATACCTTGGCTGTTCTCGCTTTCCGCGAGTGCGTTTGGACGGCGATCAGCGACACTCAGGCCGGCGGAATATGTCTTGCCGTCTACGCTTTCGATTCGAAAAATGCCCACGCCATCCGTCGGTGGATTTGTGTAGTCAAAAATTAATGCCGCATAACGTCCCCACGCGGCTGTAGCAGTTATCAACCCGCCGGTTTCGGTACCGTCGACGTCATAGAACAACACACCTGCGTTATCTCGGATGCTGCGTTTATAACTCTTGCCGCGAACCACTGCATCAGGGAACCGCGCAGGATCGCTGATCACCAAACGCGGTTTGCCGTCGGCATCGACGATGTTGATGCGCTCGGCGGTGATCACGTCAAATCTCTTGTCCGCAGAGCCGTGGGCTGCGGATGGAGTGCGTGAAAACCACAGAAGCAGGAGCAGTCCCCATACACCAATCACAAGCAGCGACAACAGGACATGGGTCAGACGCGAAATCTTTGGACTAACGTCACTCATATACGCGCTCCTGATTTTGGAGAGGCTAAGATTCTCAAGTCAATGCCGTTTTCGATCTTTGACGGAGCGACTGCAAAGCTAGAGTTGCGCTGCGCTCTTCACGACGACCCGCATCCCGTCAGTTTGAATTACGGTGACCGGTGTTTGCGAGGCGATGAATTCGCCTTCAGTGATCACATCGACGACGTGATCGGCGAAACGCGCTTTACCACTCGGTCGCAAGACCGTAACCGCGGTGCCTTGCATTCCTGGAGTCAAAGCGAGCGCAGTTGCGAACTGTCGCGGCACGCCGGCGAGCGATGGTCCCGGCGGACTTGAATCCATCAAGGCGAAGCGACGATAAATACTGGTGCGCGGCAGGTAGCGCGCAAGCAAAGCGATCACGATAAATGAGCCGACGATGGCGATGAACATATTGAGCAACGGCATCGCGAGCATTTTGCCGGTCGGGAAAAAGTTCTGGCCCGGATAGCGATCGATCATTGTCCACAGCAGCGAAGCCAGCATGAGGAAAACGCCGACGACACCGAAAACAATCGTGCTATGCGCGAAAAAGAGAATCTCCATCAGAACCAGAACCATTCCGAGAATGAACAGCGCAACGACTTCCCAGCCGGCGAGCCCGGCGAGATAATGTCCGAGGAAAAATAGAGCGAAACAAATCGCAGAGATCACGCCGGGCCAGGTCACGCCTGGAATTTTGAATTCCAGATATGCGCCGAGAATTCCTCCTAGGAGTAGCAATGGCGCAAGCGCGGTGATCCAAAATGCGATTTGCTCGAAGCCAGTCGGCTCGATTTTGACTTCATTTCCTTTTAGACCGGCTTTCTTGATCAGATCACTAACCGAATCGACGACGCCTTCTGCGAGTAACGGCTTGCCATTGATCCTTTCAGCTGCTTCCTGGGCATTGAGTGTGAGCACAGTTCCTTTCGGGTGAACGATCCGGTCGCCGATTTTGACCTCTTTGTCCTTGTTCATGAATGCCTCGGCGACATCGGGATTATGGCCGTTCCTGGTCGCCGAACCACGGATGAGAGCAGACCAATACGAAATCGTTTTCTCCTTTGCGGTGGCGGGAAGATCTTCGCCCGTCGATAGGATCGGTGCGGCGGCGCCAATTGCGCTCACTGGCGCCATGTAAATGTGTTGTGTGGCCATGGCGATAAGGGCACCGGCCGAACCGGCGTTCGTGTTGATGAACGTGTAGGTTGGGATTTTGGCTTGGTTGAGCGCGTTGACGATGTCGGTCGCTGTATCGAGTCGGCCGCCGTATGTGTTCATGTCGAAAATGATTGCGGACGCTTCGTTGCTCTCGGCTGTTTTCACTGAGCGCCGGAGGAACGCGAGGAGCGAAGGCGCGACTTCGCCGCGAAGCGGCACGACGACCACGTCGCCCTTGTGAATTGTCTCGCCGGCGTGAGCGGTTATAGCCGTTGCAATGAAGATTGCGGCGGCAACGGCGACGGTCATTCTGAGCGAAGCCCGCTCGACTCGCTTCGCTCGCTCAGGATAAACTCCGCGGAGTCGAAGAATCCCGCGGTGTAACCGAACGGTAGGTCTGCGGGATCCCTCGACTCCGCTCGGGATGACAGGTGAATTACTTGTTGTTGTTTGGAAACGCAGTCGCACTGCGTAAGTTTGGCATCGCTTCAAAAGCCAAACGAGGCAAAAATAATCAGGCGCGCATGGGAACGATCCCTTCGGAAACCATCGAGCAGATTGCTGCCGCGAACGATATCGTAGAAGTAATCGGCTCGTATTTTCCGCTCAAACGCGCAGGGGCAAATTTCAAGGCGCTCTGCCCATTGCATCAGGAGAAAACGCCTTCGTTCATGGTCAGCCCGAGCCGGCAGACCTTCCATTGCTTCGGTTGTGGCGCGGGCGGGAGTGTTTTCCGGTTCGTCATGGACTACGAGCATACCGATTTTCCATCGGCTGTGCGGAAGCTCGCGGCGCGCGCCGGAATTACAGTGGCGGAGACGCGCGGTGCGGAGGATGAAGATCGGCGATATGAGGCGCGCCGGACATTGCTGAAATTGCATGCCGACGCTGCCGAATGGTTTCATGAAAATCTGCTAAAAAGAGATGTCGGTGAACCAGCGCGAAAATATTTAAAACATCGCGGGATTACGGCTGAAACCGCCAAACATTGGCAGCTTGGTTACGCTCCGGACGAATGGGACGCGTTTGGTAGCTGGGCGCGCACACACGGCTACCAAACGCGCGACCTCATTACGAGCGGACTCGCAAAAACAAGGGATGACGCAGAAAGCGCGCCGGTTGAGGGCTCAAGAGCGTACGATCGCTTTCGAGGAAGAATTATTTTTCCGATCTGCAATGACGTCGGCGAAGTGATCGCCTTCAGCGGCCGTCTTTTGAAAGACGCGGAGGGAGCGGCAAAATATTTGAATTCACCGGAGACGCCGCTTTTTCGAAAAGGTAAGGTGCTCTTTGGTCTGCACAAGACCAAGCGCGCCCTGATCGAGGCGAACTGCGCCGTTGTCTGCGAGGGGCAACTCGATTTGATAAGTTTGTTTGAGGCAGGAATCACGAACGTGGTCGCGCCGCAGGGGACAGCGTTCACGGAAAATCAGGCGCGGGTGTTAAAACGCTTTGTAAACGAAGTTGTGCTTTGCTTCGACGCCGACGCAGCTGGCCAGAAAGCCGCCGAGCGTTCGCTCGACGCGCTGCTCCAGAATGACTTGATTGTGCGGGTTGCCCAGATACCAGAAGGAGAAGATCCTGATTCCCTGGTCCGGCACGAAGGGAAAGAGGCATTCGAAAGCCGCGTTGCCGGCGCGCGTGATTTTTTCGATTACTGGATCGAGCGTGAGACTACCGGTATTGATCTCGGTTCGTTAGGCGCCAAGATGCAGTTGGCGAGAAGTCTGGCTGAGACTGTTTCGCGCATCCGTGATCCACTCATGCGGGGGGAAGTTGTGAGCAAAGTCAGCGCGCATCTGGGTGTCGCCGCTCAAGATTTTCAATCGCTGGTGCCCAAGCGGAGAACTGAATCAGTTCGATTAGCCGATCAATCTGAACCGGATGGTCCGTCTAAGGCAGACGAGACAGCCCCGGTTCCGCGGCACGATGTCGCCATGCTTTGCCTTGTGGCGTTGCGAGACGAAAAAGCGCGCGAATTTCTTCGCAAACAAAACTGGCGCGAGATTCTCTCCCAAGTCCCGGACGGGGAAATTCTTGCCCTTATCCTTAAAAGCGACCTGCATCCAGATGACGCCGCCTCACTCAACGCCTTCATGGTCACGCTTTCTCCTCCAGAAGAGCGACTCGTCTCTGCGTGGCTTCTCCAAAAAGCGCCGCCGAATGCTGGAGCGATGGTCGAAAAATGGTGGCTCGGCATCCGCCAGGCTCTCTTGCGCCGGCAACTTGATGTCGCCACGAACCGAATAAAACTCCCGAATCTCAGCACCGGTGAGACGGTAAATTTGCAGAAACAAATTCTTGACCTCCGGGGACAGCTCCACGAGCTTTCGCAGCCTGCTGGCCCGGACGGCAATTAGCCCCGAAAGCATTCGGGGTTAGCTGTTGGTCTATTGCCGAGCGGTAAGTCGAACGTCTTAGTCAAATCCTTAATCGCACTATCTTGGCCAGGCATTCGAAACACAGGGGAGGCAGCCGACAGTCGTCGGCGAAACGGCTTAAACAGGCCCAGCGCCGCGGTTCATCAAAAAGACGCGTTGTTCTTCGGCTTCGTCGCAAGCTCAAGAAACAACCACGAGTCGTGGCGCTCAAAGCAAAACGCAGAGCCCCTTCAACCCAACGCAACGGATCGTTGCCGGAGTCACGAGAGCAAATGGCAGCGTCTCGTTTGTACTCGGCGATTGAATTACAGAGCCGTATTCGCGAACTGATCAAGCTCGCGAAGGAACAAGGCTATCTCACTTTTGACGACTTAAACGAGGCGTTGCCCGAAGGAATCACTGACGCCGATGAATTGGACCTTATCCTCACGCGGCTGCGGCGCCTGGAGATCGACATTATCGAAGCGTCGGAAGTCGATCGCTATAAGGACGGGAAAAAAGATACAGAGGAGGATCTGGAAGAGGAAGAGCGAACCGAAACCAAGGTCGATATCCTGGATGACCCGGTGCGGATGTATCTCAAGCAGATGGGCCAGGTGCCACTCCTGACCCGCGAACAGGAAGTAGAAATATCCAAACGCATCGAGGAAGCCGAAGACATGGTGCTGAAGCACATCAATCGCTTCGGTTTTATCGCGCAGGCCCACCTGGATCTCGCCAGGAAGCTGATCGAGGGCAGGGAACGGTTCGATCGGGTAATTCTCGACAAGAAAATCGAAAGCCGGGAGAGGTATATGAAAAATCTCCCGCGTCTCTGCAAACAGGTGGAACAATTAAACGGGTCGATCACACGGCAGTTTTGTGAGGTCGCGCGCAATTCTTCAAAAAAACGACCCCAGAAGCTCCGGGCATTGCAAAGGATGATGACTTCGTTGCAGAGGCTTTACCCTCTTTTTTATCTCAAGCAGAAGGTCACGGAGGAATTTGTTCACCTGGCGGATGATGCGCACCACACCTCGCTTTTCCTGCAAACTGAGCTGGCCAAAAATCCTCGTAGCAAGAAACGGCGATTGCAGCTTCAGAACAAAATCCGCGAGCTGGAAAAAGGGCTATGGTTCTCGCTTGCCGAATATGCGAAAGAGTACCAGACGCTTAAGGGTTGGATGCGCCAGGCCTTCAAGGCCAAAACCGAAATGGTGGAAGCCAACCTCCGTCTCGTCATCTCGATCGCAAAAAAATACACCAATCGCGGTCTGTCCTTCCTCGATCTGATCCAGGAAGGAAACATGGGGCTAATGAAGGCGGTCGAGAAGTTTGAGTATCGACGCGGATACAAGTTTTCCACGTACGCGACATGGTGGATTCGCCAGGCCATCACCCGCTCAATCGCCGACCAGGCCCGCACGATTCGCATCCCGGTACACATGATTGAGACGATTAATAAGCTCATGCGTGTGCAAAAACAGCTGGTGCAGGAATACGGGCGGGAGCCCAGTCCCGAGGAAGTGGCCGAAGAAGTCCTCCTGCCAGTGGATCGGGTGCGGTCAGTCCTCAAGATGGCGCAGCAACCAATCTCGCTTCAATCGCCGGTGGGCGAGAGCGAGGAGACCAATTTTGGCGATTTTATCGAAGACAGGGGTGCCGAAAATCCGAGCGACATGACTGCGATTGTGTTGTTGAAGGAAAAAATCAAGGACGTACTGGAGACGCTCACTGATCGTGAAAGGCAGGTTCTTGAGCAACGATTTGGGCTGGTCGATGGATATAGCCGAACCCTGGAAGAAGTAGGCCGGCAATTTCAGGTGACCCGCGAGCGTATTCGCCAGATCGAAGCAAAGGCCTTGCGTAAAATGCGGCACCCAACTCGTATTCGGCAACTCGAAGGCTTCCTTGAAGCGCCTGGACTGTGATTATGGCTGCCATTCGAGCGCAACTTCCAACTCTGCAGATAGTTTAATGTTTGGAGACTATGGATCTTGAAGATGACAAGCAATTGTGGGACATCCTCGGCCGCGTTTCCGAGCCCAAGCTCTCGCCATTCTTCGCCCGGAACGTGGTGAGAAGCGTCCGCCAGGAAGCGACTCGCTTTGATCGGATGCGCAGCTGGCTCAGTTGGCGGAGACTTGCCGCGGCATCTGCTGTCTTGATCGTGGCGATCGGTATGGCTGTCGCCATGCATCATCCGGTCTCCCAGACAAAGGCTGCAAATGACTCAGATGTGGTGGCAAAAATCGATCCCCAAGATTATGACGTCGTGGCCGATCTGGATGAACTGATCGCCTGGGATGAAAATACCGTGTGGGAAGAAAAGCCAACTATGTAAACTGATCGTCGCTTTGTCGGCTTTCGTTTTGTTCTGCTCTGTCGCACAAGGGCAGCCACAGTCACATCGGCCCGTTGGGCGCCCAGCGGCCGCGCCGCCTCGCGGGCGTCCTCAAGTCCCAAGCACACGCGAGCGCTGGATGGCAATGCCGCCCGCAGCCCGACAAAATTTTCAACGCAACGCCGAGCGTTGGCTGCGGATGACTCCAGCAGAGCGCAACGTAATGCGCCAGCGAGAGAATTTGCGTCGTCAGGCCATTAAGCGCGAGACCGACGCGGCGGTTCGCGACTCGGGCCTCCATTTGAATCCGCAGGAACGCGCTAAGTTTGAATCGCGGTACATCCAGGAACGCCGAAAAGTGGAACAAACCTTGCGGCAACAAATCGAAGCCGAACGACAGCAGCAGCTGCCGGAACTGATCCGGCAACTGAAAAAAGAGTTCCAGATTGATCAGCCAACCAAGGGTCCGGCCATAAAATCGGTAGAGTCGCCCAAACCAAAGAAATAGCGGCCGGTCCTAGAAGAAAAACTGGCCCGAGATTGCTCTCGAGCCAGCTCGATCTGGATTTCTAGATACTACGTCAGCTTATTACCGACGATAGTAGTGGTGGTATCGGTGGTGACGATAGTAATTCCGGTGCCCGCCGTACCAATAGTAAGGCCGGGAATAGCCGTAATAGCGATACGGTCGGTAGTAGGAATAGCGGTATGGATAGTAGTATCCATACGGATAGTATCCGTAGTAACCCGGACCTCCGAACCCAACTGAGAAGTAAACTTGAGCGTCAGAACGCTGCGCGGGAACGAAAGCCAGTACCCCTGTCACCAATCCAATTAAGAGAAGTTTTTTCATTGTTTTTCCTCCTAATCATTAAACAGGAGATAGAAGAGAAAGTTTTCCGATTTATTCGAGTTCAGAAATTTCTGGATATGCCGTGATGCAAACGCTTTGGCCGATCTGATGGTACGAAACATGCCGAAGTCGAAGTGCATTTGCGGCAGTTTCAGCCCCGCGTCCCGGAAACGCGGTTACCGGCCCTCCGGTTAAAATCGGACCCAGATAGAGCTGCAATTTATCAATGAGGCGCGCGTCGACCGCCTGGCCCAGCACGTCGCCGCCGCCCTCAATCAACACGCTAGTGACGCCTCGCTTGCCTAAATTTTTAAACACGGCGGCCAGAGACTGGCGTTGATAAATCAGTGTCCGTGAACTGAACCGGTCAGAAAATAACTGTGCGCGACGCTGCAGCCTGCCTGAACGAGTCAGCACGACGCGCCAGGGTTGTCGCGCTCCACGAACGCCGCGCACCGTCAACCGAGGATTGTCCGCTCGGACGGTTTCTGCTCCAACCAAAATTGCGTCCACTTGGACGCGAAGTTGATGTGCGTGACGGCGGGCGGAAGGGCCTGTGATCCAACGAGACTCACCGGCAACCCGCGTCAATCGACCATCGAGCGACATTCCGCACTTTGCGATAACAAAAGGGCGCTCGGTAACAATCCACTTGTTGAACGCCTCGTTAATTTGCGCGCAGTCATCGGCCAAAACGCCCTCTCGTACACTGACGCCCGCATTTCGCAATTGCATAATGCCCCTGCCTGAGTGACGCGGATTTACGTCAATCGCGCCGACAACGACGTTCCTGACTCCCGCTTGAAGTATCGCATCGGTGCACGGAGCAGTGCGTCCTTCCGTGGAACACGGTTCCAGCGTAACGTAAAGCGTGGCCCGGGCGGGCAGTGGCGCACCGAAATTGCGGAGGCATTCAACCTCAGCGTGATCGCGTCCGGCTCCCCTGTGACGTCCTCTCGACACGATTCGATCGTCGACAACGAGAACCGCGCCAACCGCGGGATTGGGGCTAGTCTGACCGAGCGCCTTCTTTGCCTCGTTTAGCGCAGCCCGCATGAACTTCTCGTCTCGTTGTGCAGCCATAGCTTTCAGAGATCAATAATTGTTGTGGTTTGACAAGGCAACGCGCGTTTGCCGACCCGAACAGCTACTGCCCGCTGACAGACGCGTCACAACCGCCGCCTGTGGTGTCAGCAGTCGCGGAGAACTACGTTTTCTGCGAGGTCCCCAAAAGGCACTCGAGATCAGTCGCCTTACAAATTTCTCATCGGCTGTTGTGCGTCAACTGCGGGGCACATTTACTCAGTTGGATCTGGTCGCTCACTTTTTGGATTTTCGAATCCTGTTCTTTCACTCGCGCACTCAGGGCTGCAATTTCTTTCTTCAGCTCCCGCGCGGTTTTGTGTTCCTTGAGAAACTCATTGAGCAACATCGCGTTCACCGCTTCGTAACGGACGGTGAGGATCTCGCCATTCTTGTCACGCACGACCAAGTCGGGATTCACCTTTTCGACTTCCTCAGCCACCAGGCCGAACTGGGGAGTACGATCTGGATCAATCTCATTCTTGTAACGGAAAACGACCGGTCGGAGCGCCAGAATCGCTTCGCTGGCTTTGCCCAGCGGCTTGATCTCGTCCTTGAAGCGCGCCGAGGATATCTGTATGCCAAGCTGCCCAGCGCCATTGACGAAAACTGCGCCACCTGAAACCATTGCGCTATTAATGCCGGCAATAAAGGTTCTTGTGTGGGCTGATGCCGTGCCAATCCGAATCGTGCTCGACTCCCCAGTAACACCCTGATTGCCGATGTCGATATTGCTATTGCCTGTCGTAAGATTCGCGCCTGCTTGTGCACCCAGTGCAATGTTGTCGCTGCCCATGGTGTTCCTCGATAGCGCAGCAAAACCGTCGGCTGTGTTGCGGTTCCCACTGGTGTTGCTACTGAGTGCAATGCTACCGTTGGCCGTGTTGTTGCTGCCTCCGGCGTTAAAAAGGAGCGCACTCAAACCGGTGGCGGTATTTTGCTCTCCGGTCATGTTGTGCAAGAGCGCTTGATAACCGTTGGCTGTGTTGGCATCGCCGACAGTGTTGCGGTTGAGCGCGAAAGTACCGTTGGCCGTGTTGAAGTTGCCGGTGGTGTTGCTAGCGAGTGTACTATCACTAGTGGCTGTGTTTGCGCTTCCTTCTGTGTTGCTAAGAAGGGCGAAGGCACCAGTGGCAGTGTTTTGGATGCCAGTGGTATTGCTCAAAAGCGCCTGAGCGCCAGCGGCCGTATTTTCCTGGCCTTCGGTGTTGCTGACGAGGGCTTGAAAACCGATGGCCGTGTTGTCGATGCCGGTGGTCAGGCTCTGGAGCGCCTGGGTTCCTGCCGCGGTGTTGTTGTCACCGACGATGTGGAGGCCTCCGTCGCCTTAAAGATGAAGACCGCCATCTGTGTGCGGCTCACCGACGCGCCAGGGCAGTAGCTGCCACCTCCACAACCGCCCGTGATGCCGCGGCGGGCCAGCTCTTCGATGAATGGGCAGAACGGGCTGCTGGCCGGCACGTCGTTGAACATCTCCTGGCCTGGCACGCACGCGGGCGGCTGGATAGCCAGGGCTTGGGCCAGAGCTACCGCCATCTGCTTGCGCGTTGTTCCCTGCGCGAATCCCGTTGTCGCGGGACCAAAGCTAAGCAGCGCCAGAAAAACTCCGGCGAGCATAACAAGCAGACCAAACAAAACGCGCAGATTCACAAACCCGCCTTCGCCGACCCGCCTTTGCTGTGTTACGGCGTGGCAGGGGCTACGGCGAGGCAGGGAAGTGAAAGTGATTGGTGGATTTGTGAGTAGCTTTTTCATAGTTTTTCTTCCTTTTTTGGATTGATAGGTTGTAATTTTTGTTCGCCCACTCAATACGCGAGAAGATGCGGAAATTTTGGAGCTCGTCTCTTGAACCGGAGATTACTGGCCGCGGCTGGTCGGATCTACCCCGGCAAAAGTCAAAAAGTCGATCATGCGAAAACTCTCTGGTGTCCCGTCGTGAGTTGGCAGCGTCGGTAACCAGGCGGGTTGCACACTGAAGTAAGAGTCGGGGTCTAGCTGAAGCAGTCCAATAAATACTTCGGCTACAATACGCGCACCCATAGGTCCAAGACGTAGTCCGTCCTCTCTCAACTCAGTTTCTTTCAAGATGTAATAGAAGAGCGGCGTTGATTGGACAAACGAGGGACGAATCGTCTGCAGCTCTGCCAGGTCGCTGTTACTGAGCGGTGGGATACCCATCTCATTTGCGATGCGCTGACCAGACGGCAGCATCCATGTCACGCACCTTAACAAATTGCGCTCCATCAGCGAGACGGGCGGCGTCCCGCTGGGTATCACCTCCAAGGGAAGCTGGAAAAGTGGCGTCGAAACCTTGGTATCGATTCTTTTGTTGGGGCGCACATCGGCACTGTAAGCGCCGCCAAAATCGAAGAAGGTTTGCCAACCGATAAAGCGCCTGGGAGCCCTGGCGTTGCCACGGAGGTCGATGGGATCGGGGTTGCCTGGCTCTGCCGGATCGAAAATCATACCAAAGAATGGCTGTCCGTTGTCGCCGTGGAGATTGGCGCGGTAAGAGGGGCGCACCATGCTGTGCCCAAAGCGGTAAATGATCTGGAATTCTACTGGAATAAAGGCTTCGTTGTGTAACGGGTCATAGAAGCGGCGCCCGTTTGTTAGCACATCATCTATAACCGACTGAGGGACAATGTGCGGCAGGAACTCGTGAAGGATGATCCAGTGGTAGTGCCACACAGTCAGGCGGTGCGCTTGAGAGTAAGCGTCATTGTCAGGGATCCCCGGGTTCTGTGATCGAATGAGGTCCACCGCATGATTATGAAACAACAGAAAAGCTGCGTGCAGACCAGCTATCATCATATTCTCATCATTGCGTGGGTCGCCAATAATCGCCACGTTGTTAGTCGGGTCTCGCGGTAGATCTTCGAACTGGCCGCCGCTTTCGATTCGGAATTTGATTGGGTCGGCCGCATCGAATAACTCCGGGTTACCGCCTGGTCCGCCGGCGTAAACAGAGTCCAGATCAAAGAAGGGAGTGCGAGCGTTAGGCGATGTTATGGGGTTAGTCGGAAATCCGAGCCGGGAGGTCAGGTCAAACGTCATGTCATGGTCCAGGAACTGACCTAAAAAGGTGACGCCGGCGGTGTGAGTTGGATTGTTTCGGTTGATCAGTTGAAGATTGGGATCCGTTATTAGCGCCACAGGACCCGCTGCCAGATCGTCGTTGGCGTCCAGAATCCCGCCCTCGCGACCGAGCTCCATAAGCGCATCGCGAACCGCATTGTTTGGCGGCGCGAACGGTGGCAAATTACGGAACATCCGGCCAAAACTTCCGGACACCGTTACATCGGGAGGAGCGGAATCCCGATGCTGTCCGCGTTCTCCTAACACGGGCGGCGCGACCAGTAACACGGTGAGCGCAACGAGCGCCTGTGCTATAACAAACGGCAGAATTGATATTTTTTTGACCTGAGTTAACGAATTCATTTTTCTTCCTTTCTGGATACGGTTTTGAAGTATTTTTCCGTCACCGGTGACATCGGACCGGCTGGAAATAATGCTTCTTGAGGTAATGGGCGACCTTCTTGCCGAGCACGGATCCCTGCGTGTCGGCGGTGCGAAAGTGGATGCCCGCCCACACTCGGGCATCAATTACCTCCTTTAGCGCGTGCGAGAAGCGGTCGAAGCTCCGCGTGGTACATGATTTGTTGCTGAATGCGCTGAAGCCGATCCTGTCGGCGCCGAAAAAGTTTTGGAGCGTGTGCACAAATGCACTGGTCGCGCAAGCGTGTCCCGACGGATGCTCTGGAAACGGTGGCGTGAAGAGCAGCGGCGGATTGCAGACCGATGTCGCTGGGTCGAATAGCGGTAGCCACGTCGGGTCGGGTTCAGTGTCTGGGTTGCCGTCAGTGTCGGCCTCGCGGATCGCAGTAATGGGCCGCCAAGACTGCCAATAGTACTTGTCATTCCAGCCACCAATCTGGGAGTCAGCCGCAGCGAGGTTTTCCATCGCGAACAGCCGGGCACTCTCGATGATGTCCAGCTCTTGGTTGATGGCGAGCGTGCGAAAGATCCGGTTCCAGAGCGCTACCGCATGGTCTTGCCAAAAGATCGCGGCATCCGTCTGGTCTGGAGTTCGTGTTATGCTTGTGAGTGATCCGAGCTCCTTGACCTCATTCAAGTCCTCCGCATACGCGTGGCTAGTGAGCGCGTTCGGGCCGTCGGTGCGGAGCATCTCTGCGTCCGGGACGAGGAATGGGCGCACGTTCCCCACCCACGGCGCTGGGTCGTTCGCGAAGTTCGGTGGCGTCGGCCGCCAGATGCCGGGCGCTGGCGGGTACAGCTGCGGAGGCGGCCCAAAGCGGCCATCGTTCGTTCGCGCGATCAGCATCGCCCGCGCTGTCGCTTCACCAACAGCGATCCCGGCGTCTCGCGACCCCGGCGGGTCGTCGGGCAGGTTTGCCAAGTAAAGGTGGTACTGCGGCTGCAATGTCGGCAACTGCGCCGGGAACAAGCCGGGGAGATCAGGAAAACCCACGAGCACGCGAAACGCGGCCGTCGCCGCGGCCGCCTCCTTTGAGTCGGTCGGATTCGCGTTTGGCTGCACGAGGTACGGCTGATACCCACGGTCGATTGCGTTGACTGCGTCATAAACTGCGCCCTGCACCATCGCAAAGCTGAGCGCCGACGGTGGCGGCGGCTGCCCGGCGTTCGTGACGATCGCCGTCGAGGCGATCGCGTTCCAGTCGGTCACGGCGTCCGCGCGCATGATTGTGGGTGACGCAAGCGCGATGGGCGCCAGTGCGCCGAGAAGTGGCAGGATTATTTTTTTTAACCGAGGCAGCGGATTCATTGTTTTTCCTTTCTACATATTGGTTTTCGAAATGATGATTGCTTTCCCTTTAGAAAGGGGTTCCGGAGCGCGTGCTGCACGGAATCTAAGAAATTTCGACGGCTTGCTTTTTTCTGCGATCTTGATACAAACTGCTGACGTGAAGACGCTGGCAGGGAACGGGCATGCTCGCAGTGATTTGTTTCCGTCGACCCATTGGAGCGTGGTCCTCGCGGCTGGAAGAAGCCAGGCCGAACCGGAAATTGCGCAGGCCGCGCTCGCTGAGCTTTGCCAAACCTATTGGGCGCCGCTCTACAGTTTCGTGCGCAGCCGCGGCTATATCATGCACGATGCGCAAGAT
>QHPC01000225.1 GCA_003218915.1 Verrucomicrobiota bacterium | reverse complement strand
CTGACGCATTGCACGGACGGGTTTATCGAATGCCCAGCTATGAATGTGATTACAGTCAGGAGAACGGTCTTCAGAAGTGCAAACAAGAGATCGAGAAAGCGCCCCTCGCTCCATGAATTAACCCGCGCCTACTTTGCGAGGGAAAACAGTTTGGAGTTTGTAGTCGAGGCGCTGTTCTTTGTGATAATCGTGGCGATCTCAGCCTGGCCAATCCTTGCAGCCGCAGGCGCATTACAGGAATTTTTCCAACGCCCACTGACTTAAGAAGTGGGGAGAGGCGGCCAGGAACGTTCCAGGATCATTAACACCCTGCTTTAGCCGGGTGATGCAGACTAAACGCGCTTCATAACCGCTCCAGCGGTTTTCTCGATAGGCCGCGCAAGATAAACCGCTGAAGCGGTTTCTCGCTCTCTAGCGGGAAGCCTCTCGCTAAAGCAAGGTGTTAATAGGAGCCAACGCGAAAATCTCGACACCAAACTCGTCGCGTTTAGCATGTTGGCCTTGTGCAAAACAACGGTCCACCAGCAAACAATCGGGAAATTGAACGCAAATTTTTGCTTAAGCGGCTGCCCGATAAACTGAAGGGCTCGCGGTGCTACATTATCGAACAAGGTTATCTGGCGAGCGAATCCGCAGGCAGACAGGTCCGTCTCCGCAAAAAAGGGAAGGCCGCAACGCTGACTTTCAAGGTGGGCCGCGGCAGCCACAGAGAAGAGCGCGAGATCAGGCTTAGCCCAAAACAGTTCGCCGCGCTTTGGCCAGGCACCGCGGGGCGAAGACTGCGCAAGGTGCGCTGCGAAATTCCCTGGAAAAATCTAGTCATTGAGATTGATATTTATCAGGGCAGACACGCCGGTCTCGTGGTAGCGGAAGTGGAATTTCCCGGCCGCGTCAGCTGCAGAAAATTCAAACCGCCTTCCTGGTTTGGCCGGGAAGTGACTGGGGAAAAACGTTACAGCAACGTGCGACTCGCTAATGAGTAAGCGGAGAGTTCTATGGGCTTTCGTTTGAAGTTACGCGAAGCGTTGCCGGACGGACTGAAAAGAGTCTTCCGGGAACAGATTGAGTCCGCTCTGAAATTGTGCCGGCACCCCACAAAGGAACGCGGCATCACCGTACACGAAGTTCGTAAGCACCTTAAAAAGCTGCGCGCGGCAATGCGCCTTGCCATTCCTGAAGTGGGCAAGAACCGGCATACACGCGAAGATCGCTGTGTGCGCAGAATCGGACGGCTCGTCTCTGATCTGCGCGATGCGCAAGTGCGGTTGCAAACACTCATTCAGTTGCGCGACGACACCGTAAAAGGGCGAGAAGACAGTCCTTTTCCGCGCATAGAAGAATTGTTGTCACTGGAACGGGAAAGTTTTTCCGCCGCATTCGCCGGGTGGCAGAAACAAGCCATCCCGCAGCTGGAACGCGTGGAAGCGCGTCTTCTGAAATGGTCGTTGGAGGGTTTGACCTGGAAGCAAATTTGCGGCGCGGTGGGAAAAATCTACAAGCGCGGTCAACGCGGTCTCGCAAAAACGATTGATGACCCGGAGCCAGAAAATTTTCATGCCTGGCGAAAGCGTGTGAAAGATATCTGGTATCAGCTGCGGATTTTGCAGCCGCTTAATCGCATGGTGCTAACAGAGATGGCGCACGATGCCGAAGTTTTGGGGGAATTACTGGGTCGCGAGCACGATTTGAATTTTCTTTGGGCGCGCCTGGAAACGGAAAGGGGCGATGAAGCGCTCCGCGATGAGCTCGCACACCTGGAGAAGCTGATCCGTAAACGCGGGAAACGATTGCGCACGAATGCACTCGAACTCGGACGACGTTTCTACGCCGAGCCTGCAAAGGCCTTCGCCAAGCGCATCTCTATCTTTGTGGGCAAGCGGATATGAGAGCGATTGCTTACCGGTCTTCGTAGCAATCGAGGTACTTAATTCCCGATCCGGTGTTGAAAATGACAACGCGGTCACCGGGCCGAATTTTGCTTGCGGAACGGAGCGACTTTAAAGCAACAAAGCACGCGGCAGCTTCTGGTGCGATAAAGAGACCCTCGCTCGATCCCACTTCACGCGTGACACCAATCATTTCTTTATCCGCAACGGCAATCGCGCCGCCGTTAGATTGACGAAGAATATTCAGGATCAGGAAATCGCCGATCGCTTTGGGAACACGCAGACCAGAAGCAATTGTGTGCGCGTTTGGAAATTCTCCAGCGCTTTTTTCTCCGGCTTCGAACGCGCGAACGATTGGCGCGCAACCAGTGGCTTGCACGGCAAACATGCGCGGACGCTTTGTCCCAATCCAGCAGAGCGCCTGCATTTCATCGAACGCTTTCCACATTCCAATGAGCCCGGTCCCGCCGCCGGTGGGATAAAGAATTAAATCAGGCAATTCCCAGTTAAATTGTTCCGCTAATTCGTAACCGAGCGTCTTTTTTCCCTCGACGCGATAAGGTTCTTTGAGCGTGGACACATCGAACCAGCCTTCCTTTGTTTTGCGCAGCGCGATCTCAGCGCCACAGTCCGTGATCAATCCGTCAATCAACGTCACATGGGCACCTAACTCACGACACTCGGTGATGTTCGCGCGCGGTGTATCGCGCGGCATGAAGATGTGCGCTTCCAGGCCGGCCCGACTCGCGTAAGCGGCAAGCGCTCCTCCGGCGTTGCCTGCGCTGGGCACAGCGAGCTTGGTTGCTCCGAGGTGTTTTGCCATGGACACGGCAACAGTCATCCCGCGCGCCTTGAAACTCTGCGTCGGATTTATCGATTCGTCCTTGACCCAGAGATCGATGTCGTCGCCAAACTTTTGTGCACGCAACAGCGGTGTTCCGCCTTCGCCTAACGAAACCGGCTCAACATTGTCAGGCAGCGGCAACACTTCGCGATAGCGCCACAATGATTTCTCCCGGGTACCGAGCGTTTCGCGCGTCAGCGTGCGCCGCGCCCTGTCGAGATCGACGATCGCAAGGAGCGGTTTGCCGCAGGAAAGACAAAGATTCTGCAGGCGCGACGATTGATGCTGAAGACCGCACGCGCTGCATTCAAGGTGCGTCAGAAACATGGGACAATAAAGCGTAGCACGTTTGCGGCTTGTGGTAGATTTGCCGGGATGGATTTGATGACGTTGACTGAAATTCGCCGAGCCGCCCAGAACGGCGCTGTGCCTGCGCGCGTACATGTGCAGGTGGAAGCGGCCACTGCAAAGACGCAACGTGAAGGAAAACCGTACTGCGAACTCGCTTTGGCAGATGCGTGCGATCGGATGACGCTCCGGGTATGGAGTGATCATCCCGCTTACAAATCATGCAGTGCATTCACGACCGAAAGTTTCATCGAGCTTACTGGCGACTTTCGTGTGCACCCGCAATACGGACTCGAAGCAGACAAGTGGATGGTACGGCCACTCTCCGAACAAGAGAAAAAAGAATTGCTGGAAGGACCGGCGGACCTGCGCACAAAGCAAGCATCCGACTGGGAATTTATGGTGCAATCCATTGGCGCGATCGTTGATCCTCGCCTTCGCGCATTGTCCGAAATGTTCGTCAACAAATGGGGCGACCGATTTCGCCGCGCCGCAGCAGCTCGCAAATATCATCACGCCCGGCGCGGCGGCCTCGTTGAGCACACCGCGCAAATGATGCGCATCGCGCGGGCCATCGCGCCTCTTTATTCGCAGTTAAACCTTGATCTGTTGATCGCGGGCATTCTCTTTCACGACTCAGGTAAGCTTTGGGAAAACCAGTTTTCCGAAACCGGCTTCGTTATGAGCTACGACGAGCTTGGTGAACTGGTCGGCCACATTTCGATCGGGCTTGAGCTTGTCAATTCGTTGTGGCAAAAGCTCGCCGCTGAAAACGCAGATGTCTGGAAAGGGTATCAGCCGCCCTCGGAAGACGTCCGTATACACCTTCTGCACCTCATCGGTTCACACCACGGCGACAAGCAATTGGGTTCGCCGGTTGATCCAAAAACCCCGGAAGCGATGGCGCTGCATTACATTGATAATCTCGACGCCCGTCTGGAAATGTTCGCCGCGGGTTACACAACGGCAAAACCGCTGGCACCGCGCATTTTTGATCGTGTGCGGCCGTTGCCGGGAAATTTAGTTAAATCCCTGGACAAATTTCACCAGTCAGCCGGGCAAGATCCTAGAGACGAACTTTTGTGATGCGATACAAACACACGCAAATCGGCTACTTAATAATCGGCGGCCTGTTTGGCATAGCTATTTTTCTTGCGATCACAGGAATCGTTTCGCCAGCTGGTCGGGGCGGCCTGCTGATCAGAGCAATCATCGAAGTGATTCTTCTCGTTTGCGCTATCGTGTTTAGCAAACTGACAATCAAGATAGACGGCGAAAGCTTGGAAGCCTGTTTCGCCACGGGCCTCATTCGCAAGAAAGTGCCGCTGGCAGAGATTGCCGAATGCGAACCAGTTCGGATTCGCTGGTGGTACGGCTGGGGAATTCACCTAACGCCAAACGGCTGGCTTTACAATGTTTCCGGTGGATGCTGTGGCGATCAAGCTGCGCAGCGGGCGTAAGTTCGCCCTAGGCACTGACGACGCCGGCGGACTCACTGCGGCAATTCGGCGTTCGATCGACGAGCAGCGGTGAAAGGCGTCTTCGAACGAAAAGCGGCGCAGCAGTGCCCGCACCCAAAAATGTGTCCGTAACTTGCAGCCTTAACCCGCTCTTGTGTTTTGGAGTGCTCCCGCGCTCTGGGATCGCTGGCTTCGAGCTTATTTTGCCAGTTCGCGAAACCAATGCAATGCGATCGAGGTCTGCGCGTCATTGACCTCATGGCCGCCACGAAAAGTCCCGATTCGAATCCGCTTAAAGCCGGTTCGCTTGATCGAACCCACGACGGCGTATTGCTGCTCCAAGGTCGCGATTCTATCCTCGTGCCCGGCACTAACGTAAATTGGTGTGTTAAGAAAATCTGCGCCAGGCTGCAATTTCGCATATCCGTCACTCAGGTGGTCTTCATTCGCGCCGGTCATGTAAATTCCGGTGATGCGACAACCGTTTTTCGCAAGAAAAGGGGCCACATAACCAACCCCTTTGCCTCCCCCGGAGAACCCCGCGCACGCCATCGGCCACTTCTCCGACCCGGGAAAGCTCCGGTGAAGCGCGTCGATGGCAGCGAGTGTCATGGACTCGCGCCACGCCACATTGTCATTCTTCGCATGTTGTGGGCCGTCCCCCGCGAGTAACACCCAGCG
>QHPC01000224.1 GCA_003218915.1 Verrucomicrobiota bacterium | reverse complement strand
TTATCGAATACACCGGCGAACGCACCTCCTGGGAAGCCGCTCCCAACGACGAGAACGATCCACACACGTTCAATTTTGGCCTGGATAATGGCGAAGTAATCAATCCAGGGATTGGCGGCAACGATGCGCGCTGGATCAACCATTCCTGCGATCCAAACTGCGAAGCCTTTGAAGAAGACGATCGCATTTTCATCGATGCGATGCGCGATATCGAGCCCGGAGAGGAACTCTTTTACGATTACGCGCTGGAAGTCGACGAGCCGGTGACGGAAGAATCAAAAAAGAAATACGCTTGCCACTGCGGCAGTTCAAAGTGCCGCGGCACCATGCTCGACACTTCTTCTTGATTCGAACTTTGATCGCCTGTCGCCAACGCGACCGCAGCCGGCGTCGATCTGTAGCCCGCCTTAGGCGCGGGTCGTGACTGCGGCCCCTCCTTCAGGTCCGGAATAGGCAAATCCTATCGCAACTAGACGCATAAAGTATTTCAACCGGCGACCAGGCTGTGGCCAGTTCACTGTGTGAACGGTTCAGGTTTAGGGATGGGAAGACCCAGGGGAAACGACCGGTCTTGGAACGCGATTAGCCGATCAGCTCGGCCAGGTTCCGGGCCATCTGCAACTCGCCGTTAAGAACTTCGACGTTCTTGGTCCCACCCCAATGGGGCCCTGTGGAAAACCTGCGCCCGTGATTTCACTTTTTCATTAACCAACAAAGACAACCATTAGAGGAGAATAAGATCACATGGAAACTAGAATGCCGATTGGACAGCGGATTTCGCGATTCCTCGAGGAACGATACGTGCACAGGGCGCGCCCGCATTATGGGCCCGAGCTTGCAGGCTTTGGACTACTTCTGATTCTTGCCGTCTGGCCGATGCTATCGCTGGTAGCAATGGCGCTGGAAAGAATGAGATAAGAACATCACTCCTCGGCCACAGGAGTAATCGACAAATCCTTTTCTGACAAGGCAGCCGCAGCTTCCCGACGGAACGCTGCGGCTGCTTTGCTCTGAAATCGGAGCGGATTGGACAGAAAATTCAGCTCCCGCTCCGGAACCGGCGGTGCGAACGGCAAGATGACGCACCCGGGGGTGGCATGGTGTTTCACCATCATTTGTGGCACTATTGAAACGCCAATCGAGGCCGCGACCATGTTCGCGATCGTGCTGAGCTGACTGCCGGCCAGTGCCACCTCCGGCCGAAGACGACGGGACTCGAGCAGATGATTCACCTGTTGCGACAGGCAATGCATTTCGTGGAGAAGTAGAAATCTCTGCGATTTGAGATCGTCGAATTCCACGATGTCCTTCTTTGCCAGGGAATGTCCCTCTGGCACCAACGCAAGCAGTGGTTCGGTACCCAGAGATTCGCGCCGCAGAGTGGGACTTGGCTGGCAAGTGGACGCCAGCGCGACATCCAGTTCGCCGGCTTCAATTCGTCGAGTGATGCCGTCAGTCACATCCTCCACGATCTCCAGAGTCACTTCGGCATAATGTTTCTGGAACGTCACCACCAATTCGGGCAGCACATATGGCGCGATAGTAGGAATTGCGCCCACCGCCAGTTTGCCGCCCACTTCGTCCTTGAGCTCGTCCACGCATCGGCGAGCATCGCCGATCGAAGCCAATATTTGCCGCGCATAATCAATCAAACAACGGCCCGCCTCGGTTAGTACAACTGAACGCGGCAGCCGATCAAACAACGGCTGCCCGACCTCCGCTTCCAGCTTTCGAATTTGCTGACTGAGCGAAGGCTGAGCGACCCGCACCTTCGCCGCCGCGCGCGAAAAGCTTCCTTCATCCGCCACCGCGACGAAATAACGCAACTGATGAATCTCCATAAATAAATCCTGTCGAGCCGAGACTCACAGTAGCTCCAGCCTTGCAACTTCGAAACTCGAGGCGCCTGAGAAATCTGTAGCGGGCAGGCGTGTCGCCTGCAAAAACAATTCAGATTGCACGCACGACCGCCAACTTCCCATCGACGCCAAAAAAAAGCGCCCCGCATTTCCAGCGGAGCGCTTTTGTGTAGCGCAGAGGTCGCGCTAATCAACTTCAATAAATTCCGGATCGCCCGGGCAAATCAGCCGCTCCGTATATACAAAGCCGTCAACGTCAACCGCGACCCAGCAGCCATCCACGAACGCGAAGTACGTGTTGCCGATCAACCGGAAATGGTTCGCCCCGAATCGTTGGACGAAGAACTCCTTCGGATGCCGTCCAAGACTGAACACTTCGCTATGACGCGACTTGAACTCTTGCACGTTCACCTTCGTTGATTGATTCACGTTCGTCTGGCTTCTCACGTTCGTCTCGTTCGTGCTCGAACGCGCCCCAGGTTCATTCTTCATTATCTCCTGAGCGCGACCCTTAACGGTCGTCTGTCCACGTACGTTTGTGCCGGTCTCAGGTTTTGCCTGCGGCTTATTCGCGTCCTGCTCGGGACGCATTTTCTTCCCTTTTGCCGGCGCAGCAGTCTGCGGTTGATTCGTCTGCCCCTGCGCCTGCGTCTGTTGCGGCTCCGCTTGCTGACCTAGCGCCATGAGCGGTAACCCTAATATTACCGTTAGTGTCAGTATTCTCATTATTCCCCTTTCTCCCTATTAATTCGTGTCTCAAAAAATTTTGGACCTGCGAATAACTCAATCTCGCGCCGCTGCCGCTGACTCGTGCGCTTGGAAAATTATTTTCTTGGTTCAATGATTGCGCGGCACCAGAACCCTTTGAATGGCTTGTCACGTTGCAGTGAATTCGCAAAGATGGACACACATGCGCACGCGACGCGATTTTCTCTCTCTCGCCGGCAAAAGCCTAGGTCTGGCTGCGCTTTCTTCGGCAACGGTCGCGTCGTTATTGAGAAATGTTGAAGCAGCTTCGAAGAACGTCGCGCATCTCACGCCGGAAGAAGCGGCCACCGACGAAGATTACTGGGCGACGATCCAAAACTCCTTCAGCGTTACACGCGGCATCATTAACCTGAACAACGGCGGCGTTTCGCCAAGTCCGCGGATCGTGACCGAGGCGCTTGTCCGTTATATCTGGGAACAGGAAGACGCCACCGCTTATACGATGTGGCAAATTCTCGAGCCGCAATCGGAAACCATTCGCACCGGCCTGGCCGAACTGTTCGGCTGCGACCGCGAAGAAATCGCGATCACCCGTAACGCGTCGGAATCGCTCGAGACTCTTCTCATGGGCATGGACTTCAAGCCCGGTGACGAAATTCTCACCACCACCCAGGACTACCCACGCATGCTCACCACATTGCGTCAGCGGGAAAAACGGGAAAACCTCAAGCTCAAGCTCATTCAAGTTCCGATTCCGCCGAAGAACCTCAACGAGATCACCGCCGCGTTTGAAAAAGGAATCACCGACCGCACTCGCATCATCCTGATCTCACACATGATCAACATCACCGGCCAGATCACTCCCGTTAAGGCAGTCTGCGACCAGGCGCGCGCCCGCGGCATTGAGACCATCGTCGACGGCGCGCATTCATTCGCCCAGTTCTATTTCAAACAAAGCGATCTCGGTTGCGATTACTTCGGCACCAGTCTGCACAAATGGCTCTACGCGCCGAAAGGCACCGGCATGCTTTACGTCAAGCGCGATAAGATCGACAAACTCTGGCCGCTCATGGCGGCGGAAACCAAGCAGGCTTCCGACATCCGCAAATTCGAAGAGATCGGCACCCACTCGGCCGCGCCGAAGCTTGCCATTGGCGAGGCACTCCTGTTTCACAACGGCATCGGCGGCAAACGCAAGGAAGCGCGGTTACGTTATCTGTCCCGTTACTGGATGAACCGGCTCAAAGACGTGCCCAAAATTCGGTTTAACACTTCGTTCGATTCCAACCAATCGTGCGCAATAGGAAATGTTCACATCAACGGCACCAATCCTGAGGCCGTGACGAAATATCTATTCGACAAACACCACATCTTTACCGTGCCGATCGTGCACGAAGAATTCCAGGGTATTCGCATCACACCCAACGTTTACACCGCGTTAGGCGAACTCGACCGCTTTTGCGAGCAGATGGAACTAATCGCAAAGAAGGGATTACCGGCATAGCCATGCGGCGTCATCCGCATCTTTTCCCTCTTAATCTTCTTTTGATTCCCGCGTTTGAAACTCGCTCGCGTCCCCACTTGCTCGCCGCCACCCTCGCGGCTTTACCTTCTATGTCGCTGATCCCGTCAGCTCCATTCTAGTGAGATACAACTGATCGCGCGGAACGGCCTGCCTTCGTAGCGCGACCGGTATTCATAGTCCTGCGAATAACAGCCGGTCTTTCTCTTTTTGGGAGCCCGTCTTGTAATAGGGCTCAAACCAGTTCTCAGATTTATGGCTAATCGCTTTTGGTTTTTGCAGCGTGAGTGGTGGCGGCTTTTCTTTGTCCTTTTTCGTTTTCTTCTTTTTCGCACTTTGCATGACTGTGCGGAAATGCAGGTGGTCGAACATACGCAACGCCTCGATGGCGTACGATGTCGCGATCCGTTGATCTTCAATCATGATCAAATGATCCCCATTATTGCGTTCTCCCGAAGGCGAAAGATTAGAGGAACCGCTAAAAACCTTGGCCGTAGGCAAGCTAAAATCTGTGACCACAAATTTGTGGTGAATGTTAATCCCCTTGCCTCCGCTCCATTCGCTCTTGAAAGGCTCCGGGGCGTTCGCGGCAAGGTACTCAAAATCCACTAACCCGATTGATCCGTCCGGCTTATGAACTTGCAGCGCGCCTCCCTTATCGGAAACGCCATAGCTGAAGACAGGCCGATTCATCAGGCGATCGAATTCGTCCTTCGTGATTCCTTTCCCCATCTGGTACAGGAAAGCGACTGCGTAGAGAACGGAAGAGGAAGCCTGGGCGATGGCGCCTTGGACCGGTTGAAGAGAAAGATCCGTCAGCTTATGTGGTGAAAAACAGAGATGGACCGGCGGCATATTTTCGGTCTGCACCAGATGCCATTTCCTGGCCAATTGCGTGTTTTCAAACGTGTCAGGGTCATCAAACGCCGCATCAAAAACCGCGCCGTACAACGCCGCCACATCCTCGTTGTCGAAGACCAGTGCGTTATTCGCCTGAATGTAAAAACCGCGGTAACTGAAGTTGGTCGAGCCGCCCAACACTTTGAACGGTTTGCCTCCGCGCCGCGCGATCAAGACCTTGTGGTGCTGAAGATTTTTGAAATGCGTTCGCTTCACATTTTTCTTACCAGCCGATTTTTGCAATCGTCTGGCCGCGGTGGATTCAGCGCTTTTCGAGACACCATGACCGCTTTCCACTCCTTTTTTCACCGTGGTTGAATCATCAATGATAACCCGCAGACGATGTCCCAGCGCTTCGAGCTTTTTGAGAATATCCGGCTCGTTGAAGTCGTAGGCGAACACATCAAGCGTCACGCCCGAGTCGTTAATCACATCGTCAAGAAACCGAAAAAAAAGATCGTAAGCTTCGAATCCCATCCATTGGTAGATGTCGCCGGCCATTTTTTTAAATTTGAGACCGTCATCGGCGTTTGCCGGAATGA
>QHPC01000223.1 GCA_003218915.1 Verrucomicrobiota bacterium | reverse complement strand
AAACCATTATAAGCGCGTGTTTGACATCACTGATGGTCTGATTCGCCGGGGGTACACCGACGCAGATATCGAACTGATCCTCGGCGGGAACTTCCGCAGAGTCCTGGGACAAATCTGGACCGCTTAAAGCTGATCGTCACCAGACGACGACTGGGAATTATCAACAGTCGCTGCTAGATTGTTGAATGTCCTTTCAGCTCGAGTCGAACTACAAACCGCGCGGCGATCAAGCGCAGGCGATCGGCAAGCTGATTAAGTCCGTTGAAGCTGGTAACCGGCACCAGACCCTGCTGGGCGTCACCGGTTCAGGCAAGACTTTCACGATAGCAAACGTAATCCAGGAGTTGGACCGCCCTACGCTCGTCATTTCGCACAATAAAACTCTGGCCGCGCAGCTTTACTCCGAATTCAAACAATTCTTCCCGCGCAATGCAGTCGAATATTTCGTCAGTTACTTCGATTATTACCAGCCTGAAGCTTATATCCCACGCTCCGACACCTACATTGAGAAGGATTCCTCCATCAATGAAGAGATCGAGCGGTTACGGCTTGCCGCGACCAGCGCGCTGCTTTCGCGTCGAGACACCATCGTGGTAGCCAGTGTTTCTTGCATCTATGGCGTTACCTCGCCGGAAGATTATTTACAGATGCTACTGACGGTAAAACGCGGACAGCACATCTCGCGCGAAGCCGTGCTTGGCCGTCTAATCGATATGTTATACGAGCGCAACGACGTTAACTTCGGACGCGGCAGATTTCGCGTCCGGGGTGACGTCGTGGAGGTTTATCCCGCGTCCGCTGATGAAGAAGGCATCCGGATCGAGTTCTTTGGCGACGAAATTGAGGCGATTACGCGGTTTGATCCTCTGACCGGTCACGCGCACGAGTCGTTGTCCGTCATTACGTTTTATCCTGCCAAGCAATTCGTGACTCCGGCGGATAAGCTCAATCGTGCGTTGTGCACGATCCGGGATGAATTGGAAGAACGAATTATTGAACTCGAGTCACAAAACAAACTTCTGGAAGCGCAACGCCTGCGGATGCGCACCGAATACGACCTGGAAATGTTGCAGGAAATGGGGTTCTGCAACGGAATCGAAAATTACTCGCGCCATTTGTCCGGTCGGCCACCGGGCTCCAAGCCGTACACGATCATCGATTTTTTCCCGAAAGATTTTCTGGTAGTCATCGATGAATCGCACGCCACGATCCCACAGATCGGCGGAATGTATGAAGGCGACCGCTCCCGCAAGACCGTCCTTGTAAATTACGGGTTCCGCCTGCCCAGCGCGCTCGATAATCGGCCGCTCAATTTCGACGAGTTCATGAAGCTGACGAACCAGCTCGTTTACGTCAGTGCGACACCGGCAGAATTTGAAATTCAAAACAGCGTGGCTGGAAACAAAGGATATGTTCCGCACCGGCGACAACGGATCGGGGAAGCTGAACTTGTGCCGTTTGCCGTAGCTGGCGAAAAACGCTCGACTCGGATAAATCGCGAGCAGGCGCTCAACTCCCACAAGTCGCGAGGAGGCGCCAAACGCTCAAGGTCTAATTCAGAAGTTCGGGTTTCGCGCACGGATGAGCCTCCGGAAAAATTCGACGTGCACACGCCCGGTGCGCAGCTCGTTGTCGAGCAGATCATCCGTCCTACTGGGCTTCTCGATCCGAAAATCACGCTTAAGCCGCTCAAGAATCAAATCGACGATACGATTGAGCTCTGTCGTCAACGCGTGGAAAAAGGCGAGCGAGTTCTGGTAACAACGCTAACCAAGCGAACAGCGGAAGATTTGGCTGATTATCTGCGCGACGTCGGATTGAAAGTTCGCTACTTGCATAGTGACATCGACGCAATCGAGAGAGTGGAAATTTTGCGCGGATTGCGCGCGGCGGATTTCGACATTCTCGTCGGTATCAACTTGCTCCGGGAAGGCCTCGATCTTCCCGAAGTTTCGCTGGTGTGCATTCTGGACGCGGACAAGGAAGGTTTTTTGCGCAGTGAGACTTCCCTCATTCAAACCGCAGGTCGCGCCGCGCGTCATGTGAACGGTGAAGTAGTGCTGTTCGCTGATCAGATCACCCAAAGCATGGAAGGGCTCATGTCGATTTCGGAATACCGGCGCGCGAAACAGCTGGAATACAATGAGAAGCACGGCATCACTCCGCAAACGGTTCGGCGTGCCGTCCAGGAGAGTCTGCACACCATTCTTCGCGGGCGAGAAATCGCTGCCTCCGTTATTCAGGAGGCTGGCGGGGATTTCAACGTGACCGAATTGCTGCGCGAATTGGAAGACGAGATGCAGGAAGCCTCGGCGAATCTCGAATTCGAGCGCGCGGCACTTTTGCGCGACCAGATCATGGAAGTAAAAAGCGGTACCGGCATTTCGAAAATCGAACCCAAACGAAGGCCGGTGAAATATTCATCCCGCGGCCGCGGGACCGGTCGCCGCCGCTCGCGGGTTTAGAACCCATCTCATAAATAGGGAATGAGTGCGCTAAGCTCTGGTGGGCGGCTGGCAAGGCGCGACGAAAGAGCATAGCCAATGCGCTCTGTGACTGAGGAGCAACGTGGCCAGCGGTCCGCCAGAGCTTAGCCCGTAGGGTTTCGGATCTTTGTCACTGCAGCGGCGTTGCTCGTCGGTCAAAGATCCATAAAGGATATTCTCCCTCCTCGCGCCTTGCTGCAGCGCCAAATCTCCGCAACACACCCGTTCCCTATTTATGAGGTGGGTTCTAAATCAGAGCGTTTCGCAGGCGCATGTCCATAGTTCCGGGTCGAGCGCTCCTTTGGCGCGTTTTGCCACAGAATCCGCATCTGCTTGCATCACGGCAAACATGGTCGAACCGGAACCGGACATGAGCGCTGCACCGACTTCCGGTTGACTCAACAGCCACATTTTTAATTGCGCGAGAAAGACAAATTTTTCGAAGACCGGACGTTCGAGATCATTCACGAAAGCCTGTTCGGGGAATTCCTGCGCTTCATAACGAATCCCCGGGATTTCTCGAGAATTTTGCCAGCGCGAGTATGCCCATGCTGTTGAGACAGCAAACGCTGGTTTCAGCAACAGGATAGAAAACAGCCCGTTCAATTTCACGGGCGAAATCATTTCGCCATGTCCCTTGCACAACGCTGCGGATTGAAAGAGAAAAAATGGAACGTCTGATCCAATCGGCTCCGCCATTTCCGCGAGCACTTTCCGCGATAATTTCGTTTCGGAGAGTTCATTGAGCGCCAGCAGTACCGAAGCGGCGTCGCTACTTCCGCCGCCCAGTCCGGCGCCATGTGGAATTTTCTTTTTGAGCTCGATCGAAATCGCAGGCTCGATTTTAGTTGTCTCAAAGAACGCCTTCGCCGCGCGGACAGCCAGATTGTCGTCACCTTGCGGGACTGATGGATCATCGCAGCGAAACTGGATTCCGTGCCGTCCTTTATCGATTCTGATCTCGTCGTACAGCGAAATCGGTGCGATCAGCGTGTCGAGCTCGTGGAAACCGTCGCTCCGCCGGCCAAGGATTTTCAGCGATAGATTGATCTTCGCAGGAGCGAGGATTTGCATATCGTCATGTCGAGCGTAGTCGAGACATCCCGCCATGCCAGCCAAAGGTGATGTCACGGGATTCCTCGACTTCGCTCGGAATGACAAAAGACAGAATCATCGTCGCACTGGATGTGCCGACAAAACAGGAAGCGCTCGAGCTCATTGAAAAGCTCCGCGACCAAATCTCGTTTTTCAAAATCGGTCTGCAACTTTATACCGCGGAAGGCCCGGAGATTTTGCGCGCAGTTTTGTCCACGGGCTCCAAGGTCTGGCTCGATCTCAAGCTGCACGACATTCCAAACACGGTCGCCCGAGCCGTCGAATCCGCGGGCCGCCTTGGCGCGCAAATGCTCACCGTTCACTTGAGCGGTGGCAGCGAAATGATCCGCGCCGCAACCACGGCACGAGCAAACAATATGTTGCTCCTGGGTGTAACTGTTCTAACGAGTTGGACGGAAGAGACGCTGCGCGAAATTGGAATCGCGAGCGGAGTAGCCGATCAAGTTCTGCGCCTGACAAAACTGGGTGTTGATGCAGGAATCGATGGAGTTGTAGCCAGTCCGCACGAAATCAAACCTCTTCGTCGTGAATTTGCTCACAAGATGAAGATCGTTGTCCCGGGGATTCGACCGAGCGGAGCAGAGGCGAATGATCAAGAACGTACGATGTCGCCGCGCGATGCACTCGACGCGGACGCGGATTATTTGGTAATTGGCCGACCGATTACTGCCCACCGAAATCCACGAGAAGCGGTCGACAAGATTTTAGAAGAGCTTCGCAGCTAACTGTCATGTCGAGCGAAGTCGAGACATCCCGTGTGGCACCCTTCAAGGCAGTTCCACGGGATTCCTCGACGTCGCTCGGAATGACGATTTTTGCTGCGCTGGATGTCTGTCACGACGACACGCCGCACTCGGCCGCGATGAACATGGCAGTCGACGAAGCGCTGCTGGAATACGCCGCGATTCCGCTAATTCGTTTTTATCGCTGGCAGTCCCCTGCCCTCTCATTTGGATACTTTGGCCGATTTACCGATGTCGCCAGTTACCAGTGCGAGCGCGATTTGGTTCGCCGTTGGACTGGCGGTGGAATTGTGTTTCATGGAGAAGATCTGACGTATTCCCTTGTGATTCCAACCAGCGACACGGCCTTTGCTGAATCATCGACATCGATTTATGAAAAAATTCACCAGGCTTTGTGCGATGCGTTGAGTGAAATAGGGCAACGCGCCGTTGTAGCCCGGGTCGTTGACTCCGACCCAGGCAGCGCGACGGTGGCTACTCGGACCGGCATCAGCGATACCGGATACAGCTGTTTTGCAAACCCTGTGCGTGCGGACGTGATGATCGATGGCCGCAAAATCGCTGGCGCAGCCCAACGCCGGACCCGCCGCGGATTGCTCCAACAGGGCAGCATTCAGGGAATCGATCTCGAGACCGATCTCGCGCAACGATTTGCACGAGAGCTGTCCACGGATCGTAGAGAGCGAAAGGTCGATGAAGAAATTTTGAACCGGGCGCGAGAAGTCGCTGAACAAAAGTACGGCACCGAAAGTTGGCTGCGAAAACGCTGAGTACCCCTGGGCACGCTGCCAACTAGTTGGCGCGTGTTCCCTGAAAATTTACGCTCGTGTTCCTTTGACAACACACAACCCGCCCCGCTATTCTCGCCTCGTGGAACTCTTCGCGCGCTCACGGCCGGGCCTGACTGGGACCGCGGCGGCCGCTTCTCCCGCTGGCTCGCTGGCCAAAGTGGCGAAGCTGGTTCAGCCGCATCTTGAGGAAGTCGAGGGACGCATTGCGCAGCAAGCGGCGGCTTTCGATCCGGCAATCGAAGGCTACGTTGTGTACGCGGTCGGTAGCCGGGGCAAACGTTTGCGACCGCTGCTGACATGGACGAAGCGGAGCGTCGCCGCGCGCAGCCGACTGCAAATGCACGCTGGGGAAATTCGCTCAGCGTTTTGCTGGGCGATTGCCTCTTTGCACATGCGCTCACGTTATCGACAAATTTCGAAAACGCAGGCATTGGCCGGGCGATTGCGCGTACGGCTGCAACGGTGTGCTCCGGCGAAATGATCCAGACACAGCGCAAATTCGATCTCAACCTGAGCGTTCAGGATTATCTGCGAATCGTAGAAATGAAGACGGGCTCGTTGTTCTCGGTGGCAGCGGAGCTGGCTGCCGTAATCAGCGAGGCGAACGCGGGCGTGATCCAAAGATTCAAGAATTTCGGGTTTCAAATTGGGACCGCTTATCAAATCTATGACGATTGTGTTGATCTTGCTGGGAACGAAGGAGCGACCGGCAAGACGCTTGGGACCGACCTTCGCAAAGGCAAGTTCACGCTGCCGGTCTTGATCTTCCTGCGCTCAGCAACGGAGTTTGAACGGGAGCGCTGTTGCCAGCTTGTTCTCGAAGAACGAGTCGAAGAAATGATTGAGCTCTTGAAGAATGGCGCGACTAACGGCGCGCTAAATGAATCTATTGCGGCCGGCAGCGATTTGATTCGAGAGGCGCAAGGCGGGCTGGATGGAATGGGGTCCAATCCTTACGCCGAGGCACTGTTCTTCCTCGGCGAAGCGCTGTGTGAGATGTTTGATCAACTTCGCGTCTGATGCCTTGATGGAGGGTCGAGCTCCTGCTTGCCACGACGTAGCCGAGCGAAGGCGGGCGAGACTCGGGCTCGGCGTCGCGGGAGCTCCGCCCTCCAGATTCTGATATGTCGCAGCTGAAAATCCGCGAGATGCCGCAGGATGAACGGCCGCGTGAAAAATTACTCGCACGAGGTCCCGATGCGCTGACCAATCCGGAGTTGATCGCAATCTTGCTGCGCACTGGGCGGCGTGGAATGAATGTGATAGAGGTCGCTCGCGAACTTCTGAACAAATACAAGTCCTTCGCGGAGTTGAGCCGCTGTTCTGTTAACGAGCTTAGGGCAATCAAGGGAATTGGTCCGGCCAAGGCATTGGAATTGGTAGCGGCGTTTAATCTGGGGAAACGTTTCGCGCAGGAACCTTTGTTCCA
>QHPC01000222.1 GCA_003218915.1 Verrucomicrobiota bacterium | reverse complement strand
AGTCAACCAAACGCCAGGCAGAAATGATTTCGCCACCAGAGAAAGCGTTTCCCAAAAGACCACTCTCTCAGGAAGGAGCGTATCGTTTGCTATTGCGCCAAAGAGACTTTCCAAGGCAAAAATCAGCATTCCGGCGGAGAAACACCAGATCGCAAGGGAACGCTGCTTTCGACAAGCCGCAGCCGCTGCCAAGGCGGCACTGAACATGGCGGCGGCCAAAGCTAACACGGTATTCGGACTCACAAATCGCTCCGAGCTGACACCGTCAACCGCATTGCAGCTCCAGCTACGGCACAAGTTTCCGCGCTATTACTAAATCGAAATTTCATTCGCTAAGCCAAACGCTCTCTGGGCTGACGCCGTGGCGGAATAAATGGAGCCTACGGATCAAACGCAGGAGAGTGGGTCTCTGAGCGTTTCTCCGGAAATACGAGGACTAAGTTCCCGAAAAACTGCGTAAAAAATGAAAAAGAGAGGGCCGAAGTCACAGAACACAACACAAGCAGAAGGTTCGAACCGGTACGCGGCTCAGTGCGATTCCACCGAGCGAGTTCGGATCTCACTCTTGCGGAGCCACCACAACAGCAGTAAAAGCGGAATCAGCGAAAGCACGAAAAAGACCGGCCCGCCCCGGGTGTGTATTGGACTATGAATCATCTGCGGGCCCACATTCACGCAGAGGAGGCCGATCACGAGGATGCGGAAGCCATTTCGCAAAATAGCGAGCGGAATGACCAAGGCGACAAGGGCAAATCGGCGCCATGGCGTCTTTAGGAACAAATTGGCTGCCAGGATGCTCGTCATCAAAAGAACCCAGCTTGATCGAATGCCGCTGCATTCCTGTGCAACTTCGATCTTGATGTTCGGCAGTTGGAAGATAAGGCTGGCGCGAAGAAAAGGCGTACCGCTAAGGTGAAAAAGGAGATTCGCTACCTCCGCGGAGGCATATTTAGAAGCGCTCTCTAGCGCATCTGCCATGGCATCCGGCATCGGAACCATAAAAATGAGATAGGCGAGTGGGAACGCCGCTGCTCTCATCCAGTCGCGTCCGAGAAAGAAAAAACCTCCCGCTGCGAGACAGCAAAGCAACGAGAGGGTCATCAGCACGAGGAAGGAATTATCCGCCGGCACTCGTCCCAGGAAATTCAACCGGTAGGTGAACACCAAAGTGGCGACACCAGTAACCAAGAACGCCATCGCAACGGGAAGATCGATAACGTAATTTTTTGGTAATTGATCACGCCGGACGTAAATCAGATAAGCAGAAACAAACGGTATCAATAAAATGTATGAATACAGGTCGCTCCCTGCTGCGTAGTTTATCAGCGCGAGGAGAGGCCGAGCAAAAGCCCCCAGCAACGCAATCGCAAAACAGATGCCTGCCCAAATCCGCCACATCTTTTTATTCTTCGTGAGAGTCGATCCCGAGATACGTCCTGCTTGTGTCGGAATGCTGGTTTCGCGAGCGGCAGCTCCGTTTGGCGAAGGGGACATTTTGAAGGTGTCTCTCAGGTAGCGTCGGGCAGTAATTGTCGAATTCTGTCCCCGGAAGGTTTCCGGTGACCAAGTTATCTCGTCTGTAGATTGTTAATAGGTGTAGTTTACGCCGGCGAAATAGCGATTCCGCGAGTAACCAGAATTCGATCCCATCGAACCCTGCATGGTATAGTTGTAGTCAAGGTGCAAGGTAAAATGCTTATTGATCGTGTAACGGAGGCCGAGATTGAGATCGAAAGAATCCTGCGTCCCTGTGGAGCTGGTTCCGGTTCCGCCTTGATTGTCATCATGATGGTAATTAACCCCGGCTACCGAACTGAGCCGCGAAGTTAGACCGTAGGTCAGGTTCAAGCCAGTGCGCAACGTCTTCGTGGTCGTCGCGCCCCCCGCCGTGGGCGATTCGAACCCATAGCTTGTCGTCCAGTTCAGCGAGTGGTTGCTGCTCACGTATTCAAGCAAACTTTCAAAGTAAGGGAGGGCCGAATCCCCATCGTTCTCGAGGGCACGAAATGATTCACCCGCGCGCAGGTGAACGATCAAGTGCTCGGTCAAATTATGATTGACCCCAGCTAGGATGAAATGAGTCGTGGAGTCGGTGGTGGCGGTGTCGTAATTTATCGTTTCAAAACGATATTCGCCGACCAGACCCGTGCGGCTTGTCAAGTTAAATACAAGCTGCTCGCCGAGCGTGCTGTCGACTCGGTTCTGAGTATCTCCAATCAATGACTGATCGTACTTGACGCGCTCGAACCTGTAGCTTGTGACCGAGGTAAGTCGGGAAGACCAGCGATAAGTAAGCGAAAAAATGTCAACCGTGTCGAAGAAATTAGCGCGCACGTTCTCCGGACCAACGTTGGATTGGAAATTGGGCTCGTTCTGGTAAGCAGCATAAATGCTGGCATAGAAGGAAAGCCGTGTCGAAAACTCATGCGTAAGTGACATAGTAACGTTTCCGCTCTTTTCGTCCTGTCCCGTCACATCGAAATTCTGGGTAAAACGGCCGACACCGAGCAAATAAAATTGTGTCGTTCCCCCGGGCCGGTCGTAAGTAAGGACAACGTTCTCTGACGCGAACAATGAACTTTTGGCGCTCGGGCTTAAGGTGACGTTATCGTCGTAGCCTATGTCCGCGCCGGCTGCGACTTGAATTGGAACGGCGGGTAACCAGCCTAAACCAGCCTGTTCGAAGGTCGATCCCGCTGCCTCTTGGGCCCAGGTTTCTGCCGGTTGTAGAGCCAGCAAAGCGGCGAATAGGAGCGCGAGCGGCAGCGAATCGACGCGGTTACGAGCCCGGTGAATTCGACATGGCAAAGTCATGTTTGCAAGTCGCGTCTCGCCGGCTTGCCAAATCAAAACAAGCTGCGTGAGACATAGATCACGTCCCCGTCCTGGACATATTCTGGGTAGATAGGCTTGCCGCGAATACTCTGCCGAAGATTTATAGTCTCGGTGCGCTGTACTCCGTTGATTACGCGAGTGAGATGAATATTGCTTGCGCTTCCATAATCACTGACTCCGCCCGCCTCCATAATAGCCTGATACACAGTCGTCGGACGATCAAACGTGATTGCGCCCGGTTTGTTGGCAAATCCTGAGATAATCACGGTCGCCGAACCATGCTCCAGCGTGACCAGCACGTCGGGGTTATCAAGGTGCGGTTCATAGAGACTCACGAGTTGATTTTGAAAATCGATAACTCTCTTGCCGGCAGCCGTCACTTCGCCAATGAGCGGCAGACTCACCTTGCCGTCCCTGCGAATTTTCTGCACCTGATCCAGATCGGACTCTTCGGCGAACGAAAGCTTAATAACGTCTCCGGGGGAGAGCCTCACCGCTGTCTTGGGACCTGGGGGATTTGGTAAGGGCGGCAGCGGGCTTTGGCAGCCGCCCAACGTGAGCGTAGCAAAAACCAGGAAAGCTAAAAGACAAGATGGCGGGCTCGACGATTGGTTGTAGTGAGCCATATCAGTGCCCGGCAATTGTCGATCGTTCGGCATATGTCTCCTGTTCTGCGTCATGAAAAGTTGTTTACTCCAGAAGATTGTCGATCGGCAAGACAAAATGCGCCGCGGCCGGCGATTAGAGTTTCGCGTCCGTACGCTTCCCAAGCTTTTCCAAACGTGACCGGCACGCCGGCTTTCGCATTTCGAGTATCCGCCAGATATCATATTTCGCAGAAACCTGCCGGTAGTTGACGATTCCCGTTGACGGAACTTTGATGCCACCAACGCACCGCACGTGCGGCGCAATCTCATGCACTTGTTCGGGTGCGAGCCGCAGGACAGGGAGGCGATGATCGAAGGCACGCTGAAACAAGCTTTCAAGAAGCGGACGGTCTGACTCTTTGGTAGCAACCATTACCTTTCCGCAGACTTCATGTTTGATGCGGTGCTCGCGGCAAAACTCGATCATTGAGTGGTTGCCTTCCACGGCAAACCTCGCTCTCAGACTTCCGGGCTTGTAGTAAATACCCGAATGGATGACACCGCTGTTTCGCCCAGTCTGGTGTTGCGCAAGATCCTGCTCCTTTTCCAAGACGGAGGACACTCGCCTTGGGATACTTTTTGCATACATCCATCGCCGTCGCCAATCCTACGATCCCGCTTCAGATGATTACGCACTCATGGATCGGTAGAATTCGGGGCGGCGAATTTATCGCACGCCTGTCACACGGCTTAATTCGTTGTCCCGAGTAGCACTTTCCGACAGTAAAAAGCTTCCGCGTAACGGGTGGCTGAGGCGGTCTCGGTGGCCCGCAGCCGCATCAGGCCATAAAACAATTCTTCGGAGAACCAGTGCTTATTCTGTTGCGTTGTAAAGTACCGCATCAGGCTCTTCACCTTCCTCCGCGCGTGGGCATCGCTCAAGGGAACAAAAAGATTTGGTGATCGCAGATCAGCGTCGTATTTGGGAATCTCGTATTCGAGGATGAGGTGGTTCCGGAAGGTGTTCCACGTCAACTCGCACACTAGGCGGTGGTCTTGGTGAAGATCGCGCCGGCGATGGGTGAAGATTACATCGGGCGTGAAGACTTTCTTGAGTTCCTCGAAGCATTCTTTGACCGGGGGGCCGAGATAGGGAAGAAATCCGTCTCGAAAGGGTTTTACGACGATAGTCTTCTTGCGCGCTCGCGCGAGGAACGCGTTGGCGCTGCGTCGGGCTTCCATGGCCCGTTCCGGGTTAGCACACAGAACGAGCCAATAGAACTCGATTCGGTTCGACTTCTCGATGAGGCTAAGGATCGTTCCCCCACATCCGATCTCGATGTCGTCGCTGTGTGCCCCCAAGCACAGCACCCGCTTCACGCGAGTGAGATTGCACGCAATCACTTCGTGATTTCGTACTGATGATTCCACACTGCCCAAGGCGCACTGCCCCGGCCGAAGAGGTCTTCAAGGTCCTGCTTTTCTTTGAAAGTATCCATACAGGCCCAATAGCCGTCATGTGGATAGACCATCAGCCGGCTGGCGTCGATCAGCCGGCGAAACGGTTCTTCCACTAGTTCCTCACCGTCGTTCATGTAACTGAAGATCTCCTGCCGCAGCACCATGAACCCGCCGTTCATCCGCGCCCCGGACTTCGCGATGTGCTCAATACTCGTCACGACGCCACCGGACTCCATGGTGATAAGATGGAAGCTGGCTCGCGGTTTCACACCCACAAAGCAGGCGATATTCCCACTATCCTTGAAAGATTCAATGACGGCAGGGAGCGGCACATCCGAAAGACCATCGGTGTAATTGGCAAGGAACATTTCCTCTCCTTTGAGCTGCCTTTGGACAGCTTTGAGACGCTGACCAACGTTCGACGTAAGCCCTGTATCGACAAACGTAATGTTCCAGTCGTCGATGTCGCTACTCAGCAATTCAACATTCTTGCCTCCGCTGGAAAGGACAAAGTCATTTGATACACACTCGTCGTATTCGAGGAAGTACTTTTTTATAACGTCAGCCTTGTAACCTAAACACAAGATAAAATCTTTGTGTCCGTAGTGGGCGTAATAC
>QHPC01000221.1 GCA_003218915.1 Verrucomicrobiota bacterium | reverse complement strand
GGAAAAACCGGCTTTGCCCGCGCGCAGACAGTAGTCGTTCTCTTCACCGTATCCGTTTGGGAAGAGTTTTTCATCGAGCAGTCCAATGGCATCAATAACCGTGCTTTTAACGGCAAAGCAGAAGCCATTGACCAGCGGCACCCGCGGATACCGAGGCGAGTGAAGGATGGAAAAGATCGTAGAGATCCGGTCGAGCGACGACAAAGGCAGCTCGTTGACCGCCCAATCTCCATGGGGTGAATACCTCTCCGGCACCGATTGCCAGGTAGCGGCATTTGAGATGGGACCTATGATGCCGATGGAGGGATCGCTTTTCCCACACGCCATCAGCCGCTCAATCCAGCCAGGAGTCACAACCGTATCACTGTTCAACAGGATCGCGTATTCGGCTTCGTTCGCTACCAGGCCGCGGTTGGCCGCTTTGGTGTATCCACTCCGCTGTGAACACTCCAGCTTTCCTTGTCCGAACCATCGTTTACCAGGATTAACTTGTTCAGCCGAGCGCTACGATGCCTGATAATCGAGCCAAGACAGCGGCGAACGTCCTCCAAAGCGTTGTGCACACAAACGATAACATCCGCCTTTCCTGCAACTGACGGTTGCGCGCCGCGTCTTACAGCTTTGGGAACCGGCTTTGGACCCCTTCCACGATCGAGTAGAGGATTCAGGAGGTTTTTTGCAACATACTGCTGGGGTGTCGCCGCCATGCTTGAACCAGCCGCAGCGGTTGCAAGGCCCGCGTTTCGATTGTCTAAATTTGAAAGCGCCCAAGCCGTCCTGTCAGGTTCCCCCTTTCCCGCCGAGGACTGACCTGGTGAGGCATCCCTCCCGCCAATAACTAGCCGTGGTCGTGATGCCATCAGCTGGGCCAACCGTTGGGCTTCCTTGCTCTTCTGGCCAGCACGCTTGAAATTGAGCCAGCAGCCTATTCGCCAGCGATTTGAGTTCAAAATCCTTTGATAATCTTGCAATAACCGTTCGGACCATTTGCCAAGCTTCGTAACATATTTTAGCGCAGCACGCAGTGTTTCATCGGATTTGGCGCGCTGCTGCCTCTCGTTTCGGATTCTCCGTTCGAACTCGTCTTGCTGATCTTCCGTTTTCGCAATCGAGGTTCTCAGGTCAGCCAAGAGCCTCTCGGTTTGCTCCTGAAGTCTTCGCTTGTCAGCCGACAGTTCAACAATCCTGTCTTGGGCCTCCGCCCATCGATCGTGCTGGCTCAACACTTCTTGCGATTCAGGTGAGAACCGAAGCTCCTTTTCCCCGAGCAAAACTGCCCCATTCTGAAAGACCTTTTGAAGCTTTCGCTGGGCCGAGCTCAATCGACGGTAAAGTCGTTCTCGCTTCGCCCGATAGAGCGAAGGATCGATAAACGCCCGTATCTCTTCATCCGACGGCGCGCGCAAACCGCGAACTCCCAGCTTCTCCAGGTCCCCTTTGAGTTGCCGCACGGTACCGACGGGATCTGCCATAAGACCTGCGTGATTAACCTGAATCCGTCGCTGGTCGCGCGTGGCGTTTAGCGCCGCGATATTATAGCATTCCCAGAGAGCGAGCCCTACAGCAATGGGAAATCCGTTGCGCATTTGTAGCGAACCTGCCACTTCGATAGGCGAGCGATTGACGATTACGCACACCGGAACCTCCAGCAGGTCCAGCCAAAGGGGCGCCAGTAGACAAAAACGCGGCTCCTTTAAAAACCACGGCCGGTGCGCGTCCATGTCGAGGATGATCTTCCCCGCCTCCGTCTTGAATTGTGCCAGAGCTGCCGCGGGGATTTTTTCCAGCGTAAAGTCGCTCACTCGATGCCAATCGGCGCCTGCCGAACGGAGAAGCATATCGTTCAGATTGCGCACATCGCGTCGTTCCCAAAAACCCTTTGGGTTTTCCTGATTCGCACCAGTTGAAATGCCTTCAGCAGCAAAATAGGCGCCCATCATGTTGAGCAAACGAGCCACCATCGAGGTGCCGGATCGGTGCATGCCTAAAACGAGAATCTGCATTGTGGATTGAATGAGTTACCCTTCCGGTTCTTCCGTAAAAGCGGTCGATAATCGCACCCGACTGCCGCAAAATCAACCGAGCGAGGCGGTGAAATGCTGGTGAAAAATGACTAGCATGATTCCCGCTGCATTGTCACGCCCTTGGGCAAGTCTAGATCATTCGTGATCGGTTACTTGGTTGGCCAAACACATATAATTGGTTACGAGCGTGACACCGTTACATGGTGATAACGATTCAACGATCTAAGGCAGCAAAGCCATTCGTCATTTGTCTGGCACGTACTGAGAAAACAAAACATTTCTCGAACAGATGCTGACGAAATCGCTTATTCAGAAATGGGGGTTTGCCATGCGAGACATCTGTGATACGCATTCTATTCGACTTAGAGACTTGACTGTTTGTTGGAACAAAAACATTTGAAGGACTCAGCGAGCGCCAATACCGCCGTTTGCATCGCCGGTGCGCATCGTTCGGGAACGTCGATGCTCACCATGCTATTGCATGCCTGCGGGCTGTATCTCGGTCCGGAAAACGCATTGATGCCTGCGCAGGCCGATAATCCCGAGGGTTTCTGGGAACATCTGGGGTTTGTCGCGCTGAACGACGAATTGTTAAATGAGCTTGGCGGGGCCTGGGACCTGCCGCCCACGGCTGACGAGAATTTCACTGACCCGCGCCTCGACCCTTTGCGCATGAAAGCGCGGCTGCTAATCGAAGGATTTGATTCGGCAAGCGTCTGGGGTTGGAAGGACCCGCGCAATAGTTTGATGCTGCCATTTTGGCAGGACCTCCTGCCGATGTTAAAAACGCTTATGGTCGTCCGGAATCCACTGGAAGTCGCTAACTCGATGCGGCAGCGGAACGGAACGTCTTATTTGTTTGGTCTGCGGCTCTGGGAAATTTACAACCGGCGCCTGATCGAAGCAGCGAACGAGCAACAGCGGCTGATTATTCGTTACGATTCGTTTTTCGAAAACGCGGAAACGGAGTTGTGGCGAATTGCAGAGTTCATTGGTTTGTCAGATGCGCAAGTAGCCACCGCCGCTGCATTGGTAATAACGCAAAGACGCCATACCCATTTCACGATTGACCAACTGGTCGAGGCTCGCGTGCCCGCGGGAGTGATCGATCTTTATCAGGCCTTGATTGCCGAGGCTGATCGAGGGGTAGATGCATCCGCACCGAAAGGGCACAAATGGAAGATAGCCCCGAAAGGTTTCGAGGCTCCGCAAACTGCGACACCGGGAGAAATAGATTTACTGGCCGGAGCAGTCAGCCGACTGGACACTTCTTTGGAACTTCTGCTCGCGAAAAACATCAGCCTGGCGGAGAGCGAAGTGCGAGAAGACGAATTGCGAACTCGTCTGCGCCAGCAGTTGCAGGCTACCCGGAAGCTTTCCCGGCTCCTAGATGAGGCTGAAGAGGCTGCGGCGCGGCTTCGCGCTTCTGTGCGCTGGCAGATTGCAAATCCGGTTGCCGCCTTGAAGGCAAAACTTTCTCCCACGCAGTCGCGGAGCTTGTTAGGCTTCGGGTATTTGGAAAAGGTTGTCTCAGCCTTTCAGAACTGGCGAGCCGCTCATCCGGAAGTAACCGCAATCGATGACCAGATCCGGGCTCTGATTTCGGACGCCGCTTTGTTCCCTGGGAGGAGGGCAGCGCCCATCGAACCTCCTGCGCCAACGCGTCCGATCGCATTTCCGGTTCAAAAACAGGTCGAGATTTCAATCATCATTCCGGTGTTCAATCAGTTCCACTTCACACAGGCTTGCCTGGCTTCGCTTCGGGAGCATCAGGGAACGGAGCGTTTTGAAGTCATTGTTGTGGATGATTGCTCGACAGACGCCACCGCTGAGGCTGTTCCGCGGATGGAAGGAATTGTTTATCTGCGTAACGAGACGAACACCGGGTTCATCGCTTCCTGCAATCGCGGCGCGAGCAAGGCGCGCGGCAAGTATCTCGTTTTCCTGAATAACGACACACTTGTCAGAAAGGGCTGGCTGAGCACGCTGTTGGACACCTTTGCGGAAGAACCACAGGCCGGGCTTGTCGGCTCAAAGCTCGTTTACCCGGATGGTCGCTTGCAAGAGGCGGGCGGAATCATCTGGCGAGATGCCTCGGGATGGAACTACGGCAAGTTCGATGATCCGGGGAAGCCTGAATACAATTATCTCCGCGAAGTGGATTACTGCTCGGCAGCAGCGTTGATGATTCCCAAGACGCTGTTCCAGAACGTCGGCGGCTTCGATTCTCGTTATGCGCCCGCCTATTATGAGGATACCGATCTGGCGTTCAAAATTCGCCGGGCCGGTTACAAGGTATTATACCAGCCTTTGAGCGAGGTCATTCATTACGAGGGAGCGACCGGCGGAACCGATCTTTCAACCGGCACAAAAAAGCATCAGAACATTAACCGCTCGACGTTTGCGGAAACGTGGGCCGCTGAGCTGATGACAAAACCAGTCACTGGCGATCTGGGATTTTTGCGGCAGCCCCGAAAGCACTCAGGGAAAACCATTCTCGTGATCGATCATCACGTTCCCACGCCAGATAAGGACTCAGGATCACTCCGAATGTTCCAGCTCCTCAAGCTCCTCCAGGAGCTTGCTCATCGCGTCACTTTCGCTCCCGACAATCTGACAAATATTCGTCCTTATGCTGGCGAGCTGCAAAAACGCGGAATCGAAGTTCTTTATTATCCTTATATCAAGAGCATACGCGGGTATCTCATCGAGCACGGCTCGAAGTTCGACGCAGTGCTGTTAAGCCGGTGCGATTTCGCCCGCAAGCACATTGGCGATGTTCGGTTGTGCGCGCCCCAAAGCCGGATCATTTTCGATACGGTTGATCTTCATTTTCTTCGCACCGACCGAGAAGCCCAGCTGACCCGGAACCCCGAGGCGCAGCGGAAAGCGCAGGAAGAACACCGACTGGAGCATGAATTAATCGAACAAGCTGATGAGACCTGGGTAGTGAGCCCAGTTGAGCAGCAGTTGCTTCAGGAGAGATGGCCTCACAAGTCTATTCAACTGGTCTCAAACATCGTGGACGTGCCCGGTTCACGGACGCCATTCGCGCTTCGGCGCGGCTGGCTATTCATCGGCAGTTTTCAACACAGACCAAATATTGATGCTGTTCTGTTTTTTCTGCAGACGATTTATCCGCTGGTAAGCGAGCATCTGCGCGATGCGAAGTTCTACATCGTCGGTGACAAGGCGCCGCCGGAAATCGTTGCTCTGGCGACCGAGAGGATCATTGTAGCGGGATTGCAGAGGGACGTTCGTCCGTTTTTCGATAGCGTAAAGTTGTCCGTTGCGCCGCTGCGATTTGGGGCTGGGGTAAAGGGCAAGATCAACCAAAGCATGGCTTTTGGCGTGCCAGTGGTCGCGACTTCGCTCGCCGTGGAAGGAATGGAACTTGCCAACGGTGAAGACATTCTGGTAGCCGACGAGCCGGAGGATTTTGCGCGCAGATTAATTGAGCTCTACGAATCAGAAGAACTTTGGAAGCGGCTCTCGGAAAACGGTATCCAGAAAACATGCGCTCTCTATTCCCCTGACGCGGCACGTAAAAAGCTTGAGTTTTTATTCGGCGATGATCACTTAAGAAATTCGCGCGGTTCTGCACAGGTTACACAGCCGCAGATTGCCACAACAGCAAAGGCTATTTTTAGTTCCAAAGGGTGACTAGTACGGAGCGAACCGAGAAGATTACTGGAAAGATCAGTGCTCACCCAAAGCCATTTATTTCGGGCACGGTTGTGTTGTGATTTCATGGGAAACGAACGATCCTGCTGGACCTGATGTTTAACTCTGAGTTCGAAGTTTTGATGGCCAATAGTTATCTTAATCACTATCGCCAGCAGGAACTTCAAGCTACTTTCCCAACGCTGCCATCCTGGCGCAGAGGGAGCTTCTGGATGCGCCGCAAGCCTGAGGTAAATTGACTCAATCAGGAGAAATGCGGGAGACAACAAACAGGCCAATTTTCGTGGTGGGCTCGCCAGAATCCAACTGGATGGGAGAATTCGCCTTGAATGTGGGGGCCAGCTATCAGGTTGGCGTGGCGCGTGGTGACCGAACCATTCTGAGCGCGATGGATATATCACGCGCGGAGTTCTTCGCGAATTTTGGCGGAAGCATCAACAATTTAATTCTCAGCCACCGGTCAGATTTGGAAAAAAAGCGCAAAATGATTCGCCCGTCATCCGAACCCAAAATGCGGTGGGTAGATGGGACGCCGGAGTATTCGTTGCATATTTGTGCGCTGCGCAAACTCTTCCCAGAGGCAGTTTTTGTCCACGTGTTACGCGACGTGCGCGACGTCGTTCGTTCAATGCTTAACTTCCATCGCGTCGCAGGGTTCGAGCTAGTCCGAAACGAAAGCCAGGCTTACAAGTATTGGCTGCGCACGGTCAAGGCGTGCGCTCAGGCTGAACAAGCCTACGGTTCGCGCGTGGTCCATCGGCTTTTCTATACTGACCTGATTGAGAATCCGGAGTCCTTGGTCCGTTCGTTACTGGAGTTCGTTGGCGAGCCATATTGCGCCCGATGCCTCGAACCTCTGAGCAAGCGCATTAATAGCTCCAACGTACCGGCCGATTTTGTCGCTGAAGATCCGGCTACCGACCCCCGTGTCGTTGAGGAGGCCACGACGCTCTACACCGAGTTGCAAAAAACGTCTCTGCCAACCAAGCCGTTCTCAGCCGCTGCTGATGAAATGGAAGCTGCTTTTAACCGGAAGGTGCAACACATCGTGACCGTGGATGACCAGCTTCAAAACGCTCGGCGAACCATTAAAACTCTGGAAAAGCAATGCCGTTTGGAAAAACAAGAAACAGGGGATAGGGCTTTGCTTTAGAAATTGGTGCCGACCGGACTTTCACTTTCCCACGTGGCGCCCGGCTTTGACACATCATGGTTAGTCCGCGTCGTCTTTCACACTGGATTGTTTGCCACAAGGGAGTCTTAATTGCTGCCTGCCTCGTTCTGGTAGCGATCATAGGATATATCGACTATGTTACCGGATACGAACGTCCCCTCCTTCTCTTCTATTTATTGCCAATTGCTCTTGCCACGTGGTTTGGCAACTTACTGATCGGACTGATTATTTCCATCCTTGGAATCGTAGCATGGATGTGGTCAGATACAGCCGCTGGCATCCCCGCTCTTGGGTTCTGGAATGTAGGCATGGCGTTTGCCTCCTTTGCGATTTTCGCCGGCATGCTATCAAAGCTGCGAACGCTTGTGCGTGATCTGGATCGGCGCGTACTAGAACGAACGGCAGCCCTGCAGCGCGAGGTCGCCGAGCGGCAGCGGCTTGATCGGGAGATTGCGAGAGTGGCCGATCGCGAACGGCATCGGTTGGGCCAGGACCTGCATGATAGTCTGGGTCAACACCTCACGGGCACCGCTCTTGCCGCTCAAGTGTTGAAGGAAAAGCTAGCACTGAAATCCGCGCCCGAAACGACAGAAGCAGAAAAACTCATTCATTATGTTGAGCAAGGGATTGATCTTACTCGTAACCTGGCGCGCGGCTTCTTCTCGCCGGAACTGGAAGCAGACGGCCTGATAGTTGCCCTTCAGGGATTGGCAGAGAACATAACCGAACGCTTCGGCATCGACTGCGTCTTCGAGGGGGGAGAATCACTACGAATCCGCGACTCTGCGATTGCTACTCAGCTCTATCGAATCGCCCAGGAGGCGGTAACGAACTCGATTAAGCACGCTGGTGCACAGCGAATTACCATTTGCCTCACGACAACCACCTCCGAACTTTTGCTCACGATTAGCGACGACGGGATCGGATTCCCCGAGAAATTGCCCAACTCCGAGGGACTCGGTCTGCGATTAATGCGGCACGGAGCATCCCTGGCGGGAGCGAGTTTCGATGTTCGACGGAACGGGCAGCGCGGCACGATCATAATCTGTAAATTGAACCTGCAAGACGGCACTAATCGAAACTAAAATAATGGACTCAACTCCTACGACAGGCGCTCCGCGCAAGAACCGTATCTTTCTCATTGACGATCATCCGCTGGTTCGTGAAGGACTGACCAATCTCATCAACGGCCAGCACGATCTCATCGTGTGCGGCGAAGCGGAAGACTCCGCTGGAGCCATGACGGGAATCGCAAAGACACGACCCGATGTCGCTCTTGTGGATATTTCACTGAAAAATGAATCTGGCTTGGAATTGGTAAAGAACCTGGAAAGCCAATTCCCGCTGGTCGCCCTGATCGTGCTTTCCATGCATGATGAAGCTCTTTATGCCGAACGCGCCCTGCGCGCTGGCGCACGTGGTTACGTCATGAAGCGAGAAAGCACAAAAAGCGTCCTCGCGTCCATTCGCCGAGTGCTGGAGGGCGGCGTTTATATCAGTGAACGGGTCGTTAACAGAATGGCTCGCCGGTTTACCTCATTGTCTAAGGGAGCCGAGAGTTCTCCGGTGGAACGCTTAAGCGATCGCGAGCTGGAAATATTCCGGCTCCTCGGCCAGGGGCGCACTACCGCGCAGATTGCCGAGGATTTACATTTGAGTTTAAAAACTGTGCAAGCTTACTGCGCTCGCGCGAAGGAAAAATTCGGCGTTAGCACTCTGGGCGAACTTCTCCGTGCGGCAATTCGCTGGGAAGATGCGACTCATCTAAAATAGACTGCTGCTCTCAGAGCGCGGAAATTTTGGCGTAGGAGGTAATCCTACAAAAAGACTCGGCTGCATCTGTCTGTCAGAATCCACTGCACTGCGCGAGTGTTCCCAACTGTGAAAATACTGTCATCTGGCCTGTCTCAACAGGCATCGAAGATTTCTCAAACCCTCGGTAAATTTTTAGTCGAATCCCGCAGTTCGCCTCGCCTCGACGGAGAATCTGGCAAATCAAGCAAGGCCCGAGGGAGAACACCATCACTGCGGGATCTCGCCCTTACTAAAGAGCAAGAGCTTTTGAAGACGAAGTTGGCATGCCGTCCCAAACCATTCTGGTACCCGTATGCCACTCTACGAAATATTCCTGTGTTGGAGCGACTCCTCACCAGAGTCGGACTTGACCTGTTGGCACTCTGTCGAGGCAAGTATGGCAGGGTTGCAGACGTAGGCGCTGCCGATGGAGATCTCGCATTTTTTCTCGAGGAACTAGGCTTCTCCGTAGATGTCATTGATTACGAGTACACAAATTTTAACAAGTTTGACGGAGCTCGAATTCTTAAGAAGGCATTAAACTCATCGGTCACTATCCGTTCGATCGATTTGGACTCGCGAGGCGAACTCTTTGCAGAAAGATACGATGCCGTCTTTTTACTCGGGATTCTCTATCACTTAAAAAACCCCTTCTCCATGCTCGGAAGACTGGCGCAGCTAACGAGATATTGTTTTCTGAGCACGCGAATCGCCCGACAAACCGCCGACGGCTCGCCGCTATCAAAGCACCCTGTCGCGTATCTGCTGGCACCACAAGAATGCAACAATGACAGTACGAATTTCTGGATTTTTTCAGATACAGGGTTAAAGCGACTGATCCACCGTACGGGTTGGAACATATTGGCATACACCACAATCGGCGACACCAACAATTCAACGCCAGCGGATCCAAATCATGACGAGCGCGCCTTCTGCGTTCTAGAAAGCAGGACGATGATCGGCCTCAGCGCTGTTCCAAATCCTGTGCCTGTCGGCGAAAATGTGGGTCAAACAATCATTCGGTGGAATACTGCTGATGCGGGCCCCGGCCAGGTCTACGTCTGCATTGATGGAAAAGAAGAGTTGCTGTTTGCAGGAGGATGCCAGGGCGTTGCCACAGCGAACTGGATCGAGGCAGGACGCACCTATGAGTTCCGTCTTTACGATTCGGATCGCACTCGTCTGCTCGACAAAATTAGCGTTACTACGGCGATACAATAAATCCACGCGCAAAGATTTGCGTCCGTAGTTTTCTATTCCGATGCGCAACCGATTTTGCATTCCGCACATTGCACTTGACTATCCTTGTCGGTGACGCAGAGATAAATTCATCAACCGGAAGAAATTGTCTTCGAGTAGAAAATTGCAGAAATCTGTCGGATTGCGTTGACGCGGCGCTGATTTCGAGTAAACTTCTAATCCCGCTGGAAGCGGGACTCCACTACTTTGGAGTACGTTCTACGTACATTTTGGGACTGCAAATTGGGCTCAATTTTGTCCCGGCAACGAAAACGGAAATCCGCAATGACGGGTTACCTGTGATTTTTTGTCGGCACGAGATTGAGTTTTTTTTGTGGTCAAAATGTAACGAACGGCTGGTTCTTTGACATCTACATACAGGGTAGTAAGAAATACAACTTTAAGAGCTGAGTCTGAAATCAAGCATCGTCGCATGACGATGAGAGAGTTTCAGTTATCAAAGAATCTCCCCAGCTACTTCAAGTGCTGAGTAGCCTTCTGAGAATACTTCGAATGCGACGGCGCGTTCTGCATTTTCAGGACTATGGCAGTGTTCGAAGTAGCTGGGGAACAGATTGATCAAGCTACAAAGAGCGCATCATGGATGCCTTGGTGCCAATAGGCGATGAAGGACGTGGCAAGCTGCGATAAGTCACGGAGAGCGGCAAACACGCTTTGACCCGTGAATTTCCGAATGGGATAACCTGAGCAGGGTAACACCTGCTCGAGTTCCTGTGAATTCATAGCAGGAACATCGCGACACCCGGTGAAGTGAAACATCTCAGTAACCGGAGGAAAAGAAATCGAAAG
>QHPC01000220.1 GCA_003218915.1 Verrucomicrobiota bacterium | reverse complement strand
ACATCCAACTTCGAAATTGATATGGGTCGAACGCGATTCCGTCGCTAAGACGTTCGCGCAACTGCGGGTTTGTAAATCGCACCGACGATGACGCCGGTCACGATCATCTCGATGAAACCCCCGACGCTTATGAGCACGAGAAACTTTGCTGGAAAGGGTTGAGTTGCGTAGATCGCGCAACGCGCACCGACCGCCAGGATCTCCAACATGATTCCGAGCCGAACACCGGTTGCGATTCCGCCTCCGGCGAAACCACTGGCGTAAATCATAACGAACGCGAGTGCTAAGCCTGCTTGACCGATAATGATCCAGTGAAACAGGCCCATCATTTCTTCGCGCGGCCGAAAGAGACTTTGCACTTCGGCGAAAACATCTTTCAGCAGCACGCCGTTATAGAACCAACCCCACAAGAAGATAAAGATAAATGCCGCAATGAACGCGAAGATGAATCGCTTCATGAATTTGGAATCTAGCGCGTCGCAGGTGAGCTGGCCTTATAGATTGCGCCAATGATTGCGCCGGCAATCGCGAATTGGACCAAGTCCCCAATGATCCAACCGCAGAGGATCTTCGTCGTCAGCGGCTGTACTGCGAACGTGATCAGATCGGCACCAGCATATATCAACGCCACCAAAATTCCCAGCTTCGCGCACCCGCCTGCGCCGCCAGCAGGGACAAATTTCGCACAAAGCAGTGTAAGAAAGAATGCCATCACGATGTGACCCAAAATCAGCCACGGGAAGTCGGGTTTGCTTCGTAGAAGCGTTGGGACTTCCTGATGCGCGCCATGCATGAGCATCCCGTACCAGAGGAATCCAAAGAGGAAGAGAAAACCAAACGCTGCGACGAATGCGATAAAGAATTTTTTCCAGTCCATAATTTCTTTCGGTTGAGGTTGTTGTTGAGTCCCATCAAGCCCGAAAGGCTTCATCGCAAAATGTCTCAGCGGTGTCGATCTAAATCGTAGCTCTGGATAATCAGGCAACGACGGCTAGCAAGCCGTCACTCCTTGAATCTGCAGCCCGAGTTCGCGCAAAAGGGCAACATCTACATCGGCCGCTGGATTTTTTGCGGTGAGAAGTTTGTTGCCGTAAAAAATCGAATTCGCACCTGCGAAAAAACAGAGCGCCTGACCCTCGCGCGACAGCCGGGTGCGCCCGGCCGCCAGGCGAACGCGTGCCTTCGGCAGCGCGATTCGCGTTGCCGCAATGAGACGAACCAACTCAAAGATGTCCACCGGCGGTTGATCGGCCAACGGCGTGCCTGGCATCGCCATCAAACAATTGATCGGCACGCTTTCAGGAGGCGGATCGAAGTTGCTCAATACTTCCAGCATTCGCAGCCGATCGGTTTCCGACTCGCCCATGCCGATAATCCCGCCGCAACAGACTGACATCCCGCTCTCCTGCACAGCGGCGATGGTTGCGAGGCGGTCCTGAAACGAATGTGTGCTCACAATTTCTGGATAAAACTCGGGCGACGTGTCGATATTATGATTGTAGGCCGTAACTCCAGCTGCTTTGAGTTTGCGCGCTTCTACTGGACCGATTTCGCCAAGCGTCACGCATACTTCCATGCCGAGCTGGCTTACTTCCCGAACAATCGCCAGCACGCGTTCAAATTTTTCCGAACCATCGCGTACGCCGCGCCAGGCTGCGCCCATGCAAAACCGCGTTGCGCCTTGTGAGCGCGCCCGCTGGGCGGCAGCCATGACATCTTCCAGAGATAGTAAATCTTCGCGCTCAATGCCTGTGGAATAACGAGCGGATTGCGCACAATAAGCGCAGTCTTCGCTGCAGCCGCCGGTCTTGATGCTGAGCAAACTGCACCGCTGCACTTCTTCGCCGCGCCAATGCTGAAGGTGAACAGCGCGGCTTTGTGAAATGAGGTCGAACAGGGGCTGATGATAGAGGTCGTCGAGTTCTCGAAACGTCATCGCGTAGTCGCGATGTTAAATCCGAATTCCGAAATTCGAAATTCGAAATTTAGTCAGTCCACTTGTCTGCCTGCGAAACAAGCACAGGCAGCTCTTCCATCATGTATTGAGTCTTTCCGACCGCGCCGATCATGCGCACGCCCGTGGCCGCGTACCATTTCTTCGACATCTCTTCGCCAGTGTGGCAACCCCAGCTTTTGGCGTAGGCGTGGCGCGCAAAAACACTACGTTTGATCTTCGTCAGTTCGCTATCGTGCAGCCAGGATTTACAGGCGCTGTCGATGTTGTTGCTGTAATCGAACATGAAACATGCTCGATTCGAGTGACCGAAATATTCAAAGCCGATGACCTTTACCTGATCTCGTGGCTCGCCGTTGTTTAGATAGTCGATCACTGCTGAGCCGGGGCCAAACCAAACAAGGTTGATATTAAATTTGTCGCGCACGGATTTGATCAGGCCAATCAGATCCTGGTGTTCTTGTTTGGCGCGGTCCTCGTAACCCTGTCTATAAACGAGCCATGTAATCTTTGCATCCGGGCCCAGTTGCGCCCGCAATTGTTCGGTGCGCAGCCGCGCAGCCCGAATAAAGTTCGCCCACCAATGATCGTGCGGATAAGTCTTGTACTTTTCCCACTGATACATGGATGGCCCGCCCACGAGCAGAATGTACTCACCTGATGCCGGCGACGCTGCGTGCGCACCCAAGGCAAACATCGACAAAAAACAAACGAGCAAGAGGCGTTTCATTATCATTAGCGAGAGGACTATTTATGCCGGACGCCAAATTACGCAAGTTGTAGCCGCGATCGCCGATCGCAGCCGGCCGGCATCAACGATGCCGGCTACAGTGCTAAACCTCATCGCGCATCAGATCTTCCCATGTTTGCCGTTTTCGAATCAGCGTAAATTTATCGCCACGAACCAGCGCTTCACCGGGCAAAGGGCGCGAGTTATAATTGGACGCCATCACAAAGCCGTACGCGCCAGCGCTCATGATGGCGAGCAGATCGCCTTCATGGAGTTCTGGCATTTCCCGATCCAGCGCAAAGAAATCGCCTGACTCGCATACCGGCCCGACAATATCGACCTTCTCTGCCCCGGCGTCCGTCGCGGCGGACGCCCTACAGACCGGCACGATCTCGTGATAGCTCTGATAAAGCGCAGGTCGAATCAGGTCGTTCATGCCGGCATCGACAATAGCGAATTTCTTGGCGTCCGTTTTTTTGATGTAACGCACGTGGGTCAGCAATACGCCACCGTTTCCTACAAGAAAACGGCCAGGCTCAACCAGGATGCGAACGTCAAGCTCGCGCAAGGGTGGAACAATTGCCCCAGCGTAATCGCGGACGCTGAACGCAAACGATTCGCTGCGGTGCTCGTGCCACCATTTGCCTGATCCGCTTTCGAGTGCGCTCTGGTAAATAATTCCCATGCCGCCACCGACGCTAAGGAACTTTATTCCGTATTTTAATTTCAGCTCGCGCACGACCGGCGCCACTTTTCCGATCGCGCTCGCGAACGGCTTCGCTTCTGAGATTTGCGAGCCGATATGCATTTGCACGCCAACAATCTCGACATTGCGCATTTTGGCGGCTTGCTCGTAAATCGCGCCGATGCGATCCAGCGCGATTCCGAACTTATTTTGGTGCGAGCCAGTCGAGATGTACTCATGCGTATGCGGATCGACATCGGGATTCACGCGCAGTGCAATCGGCGCACGTGTTTTTTTTGCACCCGCAATCTGATCGATATGGTCCAGCTCCGCTTCGCTCTCGACATTGAAGCTGCAAACGCGCTGCTCAAGCGCGTACTCGATTTCCTCAGGGGACTTGCCCACTCCTGCGAACGTGCATTTGGCGGGGTCGCCGCCGGCCGCGAGTACCCGATAAAGTTCGCCACCTGAAACGATGTCGAAACCTGCGCCCGCATTGGCGAGCAACTTCAGGATCGCGCGATTCGAGTTTGCTTTGACTGCGTAACAGATGAGATGGTCCAGCGGCGCAAGCGCGGCGTCCAGGCGCGCGTAGTGATCGAGAATTGTTTCGGCGCTGTAAACATAAGTCGGCGTGCCGAGTTGCTCCGCGACGTGGACAAGATCGACATCCTCGCAGTAGAGATGCCCGTCGCGATAACGGAAAGAATGCATGTGCGAATCTAGCGGCAACGAGCGACGAATTCCAAATCCCGCGGGGTAGCGGGCGCGTCTCGCCGCAGTTCTGGGGAGCACAGGCTGCCAGCCTGTAGTTGCCGGTAGCCCTGCCGGCAGCACCTTTGTGCGCGTGATCTCGAATTCGCGCTGATATCATCCGGTCTCGGCAAGCTGCCGAGACCTACAGGCTGGCAGCCTGGGCTCCCCAGAAAAGACGCGTGCGCTAGCCTGCCAACCTTAATGCAACATTGAGAATCGCGATCAGGGCGACTCCTATCGAAAAACATGTCAGCACAAGTCTTTTGCCATGCTTGAGCATTTCTCCAATCACGGCGTGCGTGGCCAGATAGATAAATCCGCCGCCGACATGCGCCATGATTAAGCCGAGCCAAAAAGTAGAAACTTTCCCCAGCCACAGCATACCGATCGCGCCGCCGAGGAGTGTAGTTGCTTCGACGGCAGCCACCCAACCGAGCGCAGTCGAGCGTCGCAGTCCGGCCCCGATCAAAAGACTGCCGAGCGCGAGACCTTCAGGAACCTTGTGGATACAGAGAGCAGAGAA
>QHPC01000219.1:3081-8375 GCA_003218915.1 Verrucomicrobiota bacterium | reverse complement strand
CTTAGTGACTCCCGAGCCGACCTTCGTGACACGGCCGACGATCTCATGGCCGGGAACAATCGGGTAATTCGTGGGCATGAACTCGCTCCACTCGTTGCGGACCGAATGCAGATCGGAGTGACAGATGCCGCAGAACAGGATTTCGATTTGCACATCGCGATCAGTTGGATCACGACGTTGGATTTTAGTGGACGCCAGGGGCGATGTTTCACTCGCGGCGGAATAAGCTTTCGCGTTGTACGTAGTTGGATGCATGGTTGATTTTATCTCCTTTTATCAAGTCGCTGTCGCTGTGCGTGTGTGGGGATTTTGTAGTGCCACGTCAGAGTGAACCCTGATTCCCTCTTTAAGATGAGAATCGAAGCGCATTCCGGCGTCGCGTGTGGGGATCGGATTGCCCGGCTCTCAACTCTTAGCTATCAACCATTAACTTCTTCGATATGAAATCACTTACTGAACATCTTTGGTTCGAAGTACCGGATCGACGTGGGTTCATCAACATCACGCCCAAGATCGAGGAACTCATTCACCGCAGCAGCGTGATGGAAGGTCTTTGTCTCGTGAACGCCATGCACATCACGGCCTCGGTATTCATCAACGACGACGAACCGGGCCTTCATCACGATTACGAGCTATGGCTGGAAAAACTAGCGCCGCATGCCCCGACGAATGCCTATCGACACAACCGGACCGGTGAACACAACGCTGACGCCCACCTCAAACGCCAGATCATGGGGCGCGAAGTCGTCGTCGCAATCACGAAAGGCAAACTGGATTTCGGGCCGTGGGAACAAATTTTCTACGGCGAATTCGACGGCCGACGACGCAAACGCGTGCTGGTTAAGATAATCGGAGAGTAAGCTCAGCTGCCGTGGCGGCTTTGCCAGCCGCGTCCACTTCGCAATCGAGCGCTCCCTAAATGGCAATATGCGTCAGCACGCTGAGCTCCGGCTATGGCTCACGCACGACGCGGAAACCGTCATGGCAGTCACGCGACTCCGGCGCGCCTCCGTCGCGGCGCGCACACCGCAGCGTAAATGCAGTGTTATCGAATGCGCCCCCACGAGAGACGCGCGAGGTGCCCGTCCGCGGACCCTGGGGATCCTCGAACGGCGATTTGCCATAGCAGTCCTCGCCGAACCAATCCGAGCACCATTCCCATGAATTGCCATGCATATCGTAAAGGCCAAAACGGTTTGGTCGAAAGCGACCAACCGGCGCCGTCCAGGCGTAGCCGTCATGCCCCGACAGGAAAGGATACGGAATCTGCTTGCCCGTCTTCTTTCCAGACTTGTCGAAGACGTCGACAGTTTTCCCAGGGAATTCGGCCGCCCGATCCGCGTCTGCTGTATTGGCAAAACCAACGAGCTCCTCTGGATCGTTCCCCGTGTGGTACCTGCTAGTCGTACCCGCGCGACAGGCGTACTCCCACTCAGCCTCGGTGGGTAGGCGGTATTTCTTACCCTCTTTCCGACTCAACCAATCGCAGAATGCGACGGCATCGTTCCACGAGACGTACCCAACGGGGTGGTCTGGCTCTACCTTCCAGCCCGGCGCCCACGGACGAAACACTGTCGATTCAATAATCTCGCCGTTCTTGCCGTATCCCGTCATTGGCTTGCCGTCCCGCTCCGCATCGATCTTGTAGCCGGCGTCGCGAAGGAATGTCATGAACTGCCCGAGCGTCACCTCATGTTGCCCCATGTAGAATGGGTTCGTGACGCGGACCTTGTGTCTTGGCCATTCACGCGGCAACAAAGCAGGATCGGCATAGGGAAACGCAGCCATCGTGGCGTCTCGATCTTCCTCCGCGCCCATCATGAACTCGCCCGCAGGGATCCGCACGAGCTTCATGCCAATGGAATTCGTAATCGCGTCAAGTTCCGCTTGGTCGGCCGACGCTGACGTGCGCTTTTCCTTCGGCGAGGATAAAACGACCGTAGCGCTTACGGCCATCAGCATCAGCGTCAAGCACTGAGCCTTCTTTTCCATCATGATTTTCTCGAAAAACACGAACGAGTGGTTCAGGCAAGGAACAAGTAGGGAACATTTTGATCACCGCAACTCCGGCCGTTCAGCCCCTCGTAAATGTGACAATCGCGTCGCGAATACACGAATTCATCGCGCCTCGCACGAACATTTTTAAGAAGAGATGAAGAAAGAACCTGACCGTACCGAGTCGAGTTTGAGCGAGACGATGTCCGCTCGAATCGAAATTGAGGAACTCGGAGATCCCGCTCGGCAAAGAAAAATAACCGACGCAGTCGGAGCTCTAGGCGGCGTGTTCGAAGTCAAGATAGAGAACGGCGCTGTGCACGTCTCTTACGATCCGTTGGCAACGACTGAAAAGAAAATCGAGCAGGCCGTCCGTTCTACCGGGAATACTGTCAAAGCCGCGGCCACAGATACAAAGGTTCCGCATCCAGAGCTGCCAACCTCGGCGAACGTAGAGCAAGCTCCCGCTGAAAACGCGCAGGACGGCGAGCACTCCTGACTATCGGAAAGATTCAGACAAAGATGGAGTTCAAAGAGATCATCCCGTTCGCCTATCATGCGCCGCAAAACGCACTTGATGATCTGAAACAACGTCTGACACAAGCACGTTGGCCTGAGCACGAGACGACCAACGATTGGTCGGAAGGCGTTCCCCTCGATAAGCTGCGCATGCTCGTCGAGTACTGGCGCACCGATTACGACTGGCGACACTGCGAGGAAGCGTTAAATCGTTTCCCACAGTTCCGCACCAAAATTGATGGTCTCAACATTCATTTCATCCATGTAAGATCGAAACATCCGAACGCGCTGCCGATTATCCTGAGCCATGGATGGCCCAGCACGATCCTCCTCTTTCGAGACGTGATCGAGCCACTGACCGATCCAACGGCGTATGGCGGAAAAGCGGAGGACTCGTTCGATGTAGTCGTGCCATCGCTGCCCGGCTTCGCCTTTTCCGAAAAACCTGCTGAGCGCGGTTGGAACGCCCAACGCACCGCGCGAGCCTGGGCCGTGTTAATGCAGCGCCTCGGCTACCCGCGATACGTCGCGCAAGGGGGAGACTGGGGAGCCTTCGTAACGACGGCACTGGCACAACAACACCCGCCCGGCCTTGTCGCTATTCACCTTAATTTCCCGCAAGTGGTGCCGGATCGTATTCCTGAAAAACTGACTCCCGATCAGCAGCGAGCGGTCGAAATCCTGAACCGTTTCCGCAACGAGGGTTCCGGTTATCTTATGATGCAGTCAACGCGTCCTCAGACGATCGGCTATGCACTAATGGACTCACCGGCGGGTCAGGCCGCCTGGATCTACGACATTTTCAACGCCGGCACCGGCGAACGTGGCAACCCGGAGGAAGCACTCACCCGCGACCAGATGCTCGATGAGATCACGCTTTATTGGTTACCTGGAACAGCGGCCTCTTCCGCGCGTTTCTACTTTGAGCAGCGCGCTTTGCTCGGGAGGCCTAACAATGCCGGACGCGTCGATCTCCCGGTGGGAGTGAGTCGGTTTCCTAACGACCTTCCCGCGCCCCGCAGCTGGGCCAGGGATATGTATCCAAACCTGTTCTATTGGAACGAACTCGACAGCGGCGGACATTTCGCCTCGCTCGAGAAGCCTCAACTCTTCACGGAAGAATTGCGGAACTGTTTCCGGAAGATGCGTCAGTCAGACCATCCTGATACCATTCCAGAAAAGAAGTAATACCATGGCAGATAAATCTGTGACCGAACTGATCCGGATCTATTTCAAAGCTTAGGAAACAAAGGGCGGGCCGTGGGAACAAATTTTCTACGGCAAATTCGACGGCCGACGACGCAAACGCGTGCTGGTTAAAATCACTGCCGCGATCAGCGTCGATACTGCTTATCAGTAACGTGCTCCATCCACTCGACTGTATTGCCATTCAGTGCTTCATGAATGGCGATATGCGTCATCGCGGTTGTCGGCGTCGCGCCGTGCCAATGCTTCTCGTTAGGCGCAAACCAGACCACATCGCCTGGCCGAATTTCCTCGATCGGTCCCCCTTCGCGCTGCGCCCAGCCAAGTCCCGCGATAACGATCAACGTCTGGCCGAGCGGATGCGTATGCCACGCGGTGCGCGCACCGGGCTCGAACGTGACGCTTGCGCCACGAACACGCGCCGGTTCAGGCGCCTCGAACAGCGGATCAATGCGAACGCTACCCGTAAACCAATCAGTCGGCCCTTTGCTCGACCGCTGTGAACCGCTTCTTTTGATCTCCATCTCTCGGATGCATTTGTGTTGGTTTGCTAGGCTTCCAAAACCGCGGTGTCAACGATCCACTCCAACTGTCGCGGCTGAAAATCCAGTTCGCGTTTTGCCTTGGCATTCGATACGCCTCGCATCTGAGTCCCGTAGTAAACCGAATCCGCATCACCATCCATTTTCAGAGCATCTTCAACTGATACCTGCAGCGGCGGTGAAGCATTCAGCCATTGAGCAAACGCAGGGAGCCATTCACGCACCGCTAAAGGTTGATCATTCGCAATCAGATAAATCCCAGGATTGCCTCGCTCTGCTGCTGCAACGGTGCCAATCGCCGCGTCCTCAATGTGTAACCACGACCAGACGCCTTTGCCATTCCCGATGATCGGGAACTGTTGCTGTCGCACCTGTCGGGCAACATCGCCATCAGGGTTGAACCAGGTGCCGGGTCCATAGAAGAAACCATAACGCAGGACGATACCTTCCATGTTGGGATTTCCTAGTAGGCGATGCTCAAGCTCAGTTATCTCGCGGGCACTTGCTGCAACCGCAGGCGAGGCACTAAATGCCAGAGGTGTTTCTTCATCTGCCAATCCAGGACCGGGATTCGCATAAAATGCGACCGACTGCCTCAGGTAACGCCGCACACCCGCTGCTTGCGCGGCTGCCAGCACATTGGCGCCCCCTTCCAAACGGATGCGATTGTTGAGCGCGGCGGCGGCTCTCATTGACTCACGCGTGTAAGTTTTGGGTAGCGCAGTCAGTTGTTCAATCACGACTTCAGGCTGAGCGCGACTGACAACCGCTTTGACTGCATCGGTATCAAATACATCGGCAATTGCAGGTTCCATGCCTTGTTCCACCAAAGCCTGAGCTTTTTCTCGAGAACGGGTCAGAGCAACTAGAGCGTGTCCTTTGGCAAGCAATTCCGCGATCAGCGGACGACCGATGGCTCCCGTTCCGCCGGCGACAAAAATCTTCATCTGTGACCCTCCTCTTGAAGTATGGAACACATTAGCGCGAGCTCTAGTGGCGCGCAGTGCTTTCTCGAATTACGGCTACTCCAAC
>QHPC01000219.1:0-3056 GCA_003218915.1 Verrucomicrobiota bacterium | reverse complement strand
ACCAGTCCCACCAGTTGTGCTTGGCGTGCGTCTTCTCATATTGGCCGTGGTGCTCCTCTGTCTCGCGGAGGAGTTCTCCGAGGGTTGCGACGTCCATGTTTGCCCCTCGCCTTAACTTCCATTCGCGGCCAGGAAGGCGCTCCTTGATTTCCTGAAGCAGCCAGCCGTTCCCGTCCGGATCTTCAAACGATGCAAACGAATGATAGGAACGACCTTCCGGGTCGCGTCCGCCGATGCGCGGGTTTTCCACGGCGTTGTTGAATGGGCCGCCTGCGTAGTGGAAGACCTCGCTCACGTTGGCGCCGCGGGCGATCAAGTCGTCGCGGGCGGCGGCGATGTCGTCCACGGCGAGGACCAAGCTGTCCGCCAGGCCCTGCTCGGCCGAAGTGACTCCCTTGCCGAAGATAATTGAAGCGTCCGAGTTGGGCGGCGTCAGTTGTACGACGCGGAAGTTGCCATTTGCGAAGTCGGCGTCGAGCCGCCAGCCGAGATTCTCGTAGAACCTCTTCGCCCGATCCACGTCGGAAACGGGAATGATAATCACTTCCAAGTTAAAATTCATGATTTACCTCCTTGCCAGCTGCATTCACTTCTAATCGTGTTCGTCGTTAAGATTGAATTTGTTTACTGCTTCTAATTAAGCGCTGAATAGCTAGTCGGATCCATAAAGTACCTGTCGATATGATCCACCAGTGGTCCTTGTGCCTCCGACTCGGCTTTCACATTTTTCCATTCCGGATCGGCTTGGAACGCGGCCCAATTCTTCTCCGCCTCTTGCCGGCTCGGATGCTCGAGAATGTAGATAAAGAGGTTCTGTGAGCTAGGGGCATCTTCGGGCACCCAATAACCGATGCTTTTCATGTTGTGCCGCTTGAAGATCGCGTCGGTGTGATCGCCAAAGCGAGCTCTGAGCGCATCCATTTTGCCTTGGTTAACGTGATACAAGCGTAATTCGTACACGTGATGTGAAGGAGTGGATCCGCTAAGCGCGCTAAAGCTGAACATCACCGCGGCGCCACAAACAAAAGACAGAACACAGGATGTTTTCATATCGCGGAGGATAGACCTGATGAGTACGATGGCGCCATGCTAAAGACGATCGCGCTTTTTTTCGCACTGACCAGCATAGCCACCTTGGCCACAGATTTGGCCCATACTGCCAGTCCGGCTCGGACCGAAGGGGAAATCTGGAATCTGGAGAAATCATATTGGGATTACGTGAAGGCCAACGACCTGCAGAAGTATCGTGCGCTCTGGCACGAGGATTTTGTCGGCTGGCCTTTCGTAAGCGCAGCGCCCGTTCAAAAAGATCACATCACCGATTGGATTACGAATAACACATCAAAAGGCTTGAAGCTGCAGTCGTACTCAATTGAGCAATTAGCCGTTCGCGTGACCGGCGACATCGCGACGATCATTATCGAATCAAAGCGAACTGGGCTAGGAGCGACACCGGCGAGGTAGTGCGAACAGACGCAATGCGGATCACGCATACCTGGATCAGGACTAACGGCACGTGGCAAATTCTCGGGGGAATGTCGGCGCCCGTAAACGCAGATGGCAAGTAGCCACTCGACTCTCAACTAGCCACTCTCAACTTCTGCCTCTATTGCTCGAAACTGTCCGCCGACGGAGCAGAGCAACGACGGGTCTCGGTGGTAGTGCTGGGTGTCAACCCGCTAGCGCGCAAGGTCCAACATTCGCCGAGCGTCGAGCAGTAGCAGATCTCGACCGACACGCGTAAACGTTCCTTATTCATCTTCACCCAGAGCGGATTCGATCTGTCGTAATTGAGCGGATTATTTTCAGGATCGTGCGGGGTGAAGACGGTCCTCGATTCGCCTGCGGCAAGCACATGAAAACTCATGTCGCTCTCTGAAAACAGATGCTCCCCAGGTCCGAGTATTTTCTCGAGTGCCTCCTTCCATCTCCTCACCGGCTGCCCATCTACCATTACAATGACATGCCGAATAAGCGCCGGCCCTACCGCTTTGTTGGAAAGGGTATAGTGAATGTCGGGCGCATTGCTGCTGTCGAATTCGAGAATTGGCCAGACCGCGGCGCGTACTTGCTGGCGCTGCATGTACGCGGTGTAACCAGAAACACACAGGGCGAGAAATCCAACAAAGGTCGCGATGACCGCGTCGTACCGGCTCGCGCCGCGCGTCTCCTTCTCATCCTCGGGCACGGCGCCGATCATATCGCCGGCAGAGTGAGTGTCAATCAGGCCAAGCGGGATCACTAATCACACTGCAGCAGGAATGTAACTGTTCGACCGCAAGATGATTCAGAATGCGCCGACTGATTAAAAATCCAGTTCCAGATCTTCTTCGCAGAAATCGAACTTTTTCGCCGGTGATTCCATAGGCAATTCCTATGGTGATGGAAGGAAATAAATATTTCAGCTGACGTACGTCTCACTTCGATTCTAACGGACATGAGCGATACCAACTTCTTGGCCACCATGGGCGAAATCGTGCAGCGCCCAAGCCGCCGCGCCGTGAAAAGCAAAGTCCGAGCGGCTAGAAGTCGACTACCGAGGCGCTCGTGCCCAACACTCACAACTCTTACACAGAATTCAGTTCAACCCACCTAAGGAGGAAATATATGTCAACCGAAGCCAAATGCCCCGTTCGCCACGCCGCCAGCGGCCCGTCGAACCACGACTGGTGGCCAAACCAGTTGAAGCTCGAACTCCTGAACCAGCATTCCTCCAAGTCCAATCCCATGGGCGAGGACTTCGATTATGCCAAGGAGTTCAAGAGCCTCGACTTTGCGGCGGTGAAAAAAGATCTCGCGGCGTTGATGACCGATTCGCAGGACTGGTGGCCTGCGGACTTCGGCCACTATGGCCCGTTGTTCATTCGCATGGCCTGGCATAGCGCCGGCACGTACCGCATCGTAGCGCACGGTGTAGATCTCGCCGTTCTTGTCGCGCACCACCAAGTCTGGGTTCACTTGGGCCACTTCTTCGGCAATTAATCCAAACTGCGGAGTACCCGTGTTATCGTTCTTGTAATGAAAGTCACCGGATTGAGAGCCAGGATGGCTTCGCT
>QHPC01000218.1 GCA_003218915.1 Verrucomicrobiota bacterium | reverse complement strand
CAGAAACAAGAACCGCTCTTCGTAGGCCTGCATCACGGCGCCCGAGCTGATCGCGTCGATGGACATCGAGGGCACGACCACGATGGTCTGCGGGTCCTGGTTAAATCGCTCGATCGATTTCCACAGCGGCACCAGTTTTCTCTGGAGCCGAGCGAATTCAGCCTGTGAATCGGAAGCAAGGTTTGATTCGGACATAGGCAAGTTGTTAAACTTATTTCATAAATAAATCGAGCGATTTAGTAGGAGGCGATTCGCTCTACCCCAATTGTAGTTCGACGTAAGCGCCGGTGGCAATCGATTCGGCGGCTGCGATAATGTTTGCATGGTTCGGTTCCAGTTTCGGCCAGCTTGTAGATGGCAATATGAGAATAGAAAGCTTTCGGCCCGCGAGATTTTGTTGATAGCGCAATCACTGATCCGTGACTAGCAAATTGAATTCCTGTTCTGCTGCGTCGAGCAACTGCCCATTTGTTAGCCTGGACCAGCCTAGCTCCGCGGCGACAATAACTTCGGGTTTACTGAAATATCGACGCAGCGGCGCTGGCACTCCTTGATCGAAAAGGATTCGCACCTTGGATTAGGCAGCTGCCAGACTCTTTTCAGCAAACGCGAGGACTGCGAGTACTTGATCGCGCGTGACACCCGGAAACCACTCTATGAATTGATCGATTGTCGCGCCCGATTCGAGATTCTCGAACAACGCCCTAACAGGAACGCGAGTTTTTCGAAAACGCCAGGCGCCGCTTAGCGTATCCGGCGTGCGCTCAACTGCGCCACATTCTGACCAATCAATCATGATGGAATTTAGCGCCCTGGTCGGCTTTCGCAATTTCACCGCCTTCTCCCAAATGAATAGCCCCGATGAGTTCTGCCGCCGCCGATTGCCCGTCGGCCCGTGGTGGCTGATTCCGCTTCAAACAGCGCCGTGTACAGATAAGGAAAATTCTCCAGCTTCAAACGCGGAATTTTTTGGCCGATGAAATGTTCGATTGCCTGCAACGCCTGCAACTCCTGGCCGCTCATGAGTGTGAACGCGTCACCGACATTTTGCGCGCGTCCGGTGCGACCGATCCGGTGCACATAATCCTCCGGATGCTCGGGCACATCGTAATTGATCACGTGACTCACACCGGCGATGTCGAGCCCCCGCGATGCAATATCGGTCGCCACCATCACTTCGTATTTGCCGCTCTTGAATCCTTCGAGTGCTTCGACTCGTTCCCGCTGCGTCCGGTTCGAATGCAACACCGCAACTGCATGATGCGCGTGCTTCAGGGAATGGGCGACGCGATCGGCGTTCACTTTTGTCCGGCAAAAAATCAAAACGCTGTCGAAATTTGTTCGCTCCAAAAGCGCCATGAGCAGATCGAATTTCTGTTCGGCGGCTACCGGATAAACTGCGTGGGTGACAGTTTCCGCCGGCGACCGGCGCGCGCCGATTTCAATTAGCGCCGGATCGCGCAACACCCAGGCAGCCAAACGTTCGATCTCGGGCGGCAACGTAGCGGAGAAGAGCAAAGTCTGTCGATCGGTCGAGATTTTCTCAACGATACGGCGCACGTCCGGCAGAAAACCCATGTCGAGCATCCGATCCACTTCATCGAGGACGAGAATTTTTATCTCTTTGAGACTCATGGCGCGCTGCTCGAGCAGATCGAGCAAGCGTCCCGGCGTGGCGACAAGAACATCCACGCCGCGCTTGAGTTCTTCGCGTTGTTTTCCGTAACCAACACCACCATGCACAAGCGCGACTCGCAAATCCGTGAAGCGCCCATAATCACGGAAGGCTGTCTCCACTTGCGCGGCCAGTTCACGGGTCGGCTCGAGCACGAGGCAACGGAACGCGCCGTGTTTTGCCAACAATGTTAGGATTGGCAGAGCAAACGCCGCAGTTTTGCCCGTGCCCGTTTGCGCTGTGCCGATCAAATCTTTTCCAGCAAGAACGATCGGGAATGCGCGAAGCTGGATCGGCGTTGGCTCAACAAATCCCATCGCCTGAGTCCCGCGCACTGCCTCAGGCGAAAGTCCAAATCTATTAAATGACATACCTTCCAAGTAACCAAGAAACCACAAATTAACACGAATCAACACAAATTCAGAAGGAGAGTGCCCGCTAATCACGCAAATTCGCCCGAAAAATCGATTTCACGATTCGTATCTCTTCCATTCGCGTCCATTCGCGTTATTCGCGGGCAAAATCTGCTCTCGTATTCGTGTCCATTGCCGTTCACCTGTCACGCCATAGCTGTGCGGAAGGCGGATTCGTTGGTTTGGGAAAATACATGAAAAACATTGACACGTGTCCGGCATACAGGTAGGAGGGCGGCCCCAAACCCACCTGCTTTCACTGCAAAAGAAATCCACCGACCAATCTGGCTTCCTTAAGTTGAGCACTGTGATCGCTCTCCTTTTTTTGCAGCAACAGCTTGTTTCATTCTGATCCCATTTCTGCCCGAGACTCACACACCGCCGTGTGGACTGGCGGCGAAATGATCGCCTGGGGCGGATTCGGGGGAGTTAGCGTCTATTTGGACACCCGGGGAGATACGAGCCACCAGCACGACTAACGCGCCTGAGGCCCGACTCTCGCACACGGCAATCTGGAGAGGTAGTGAAATGATCCTCTGGGGCGGTCCTATCAGCGTGAACTATTTGAGCACCGGTGGGAGATATTGCGCGCAATCCGGCCCAACGCCTACGCCGACTCCTACTTAACACCTATACCTACTTTTACTCCGACGGTTACGCCGACAGCTTCTCCACCATCTACAGCTACGCTTAGAGTTACACCCACGCCGCGTTCAACTCCACACCCTCGTCCAACGCCACTCTGGTGAAGGAATAGTGACTAGTGACTGGTGATCAGTGGTCAGTAATTCGTGCGAGGGCGGACCCGTGCGAGGCTCGCGGACTGGCGGCCGTAGGTCGCCGCGGCGACCTATGGCGCTCGGGAAGACCGCTTCCTTTGTGGCTCGCGAAGGTCGCCCTTCAAGAAACAGAATCGTGATTTGTGATTGGTGATCGGTGGTTCGGTATTTATGATTCGATTTAACGATTTAGCGATTCAACAAATCACCTGGACTACCTATGAAAGGACCCAATCACGAGAATCAGCACGCGCCGCTGAGTTATCACGGCGCCTGGCGCATTGTCTGGCTGGTTTTTCTACTGGTCATTGTCTGGCTGATCCTGCGCGCGCTGCAACCGGTGATCTTGCTGTTCGCGCTGGTGTTTCTACTAGGCATGGTCTTGAACCCGATTGTGGTCTGGTTGGAAAAGCATCATGTCCCGCGCTTCGTCAGTGTGATCCTGCTGATGCTTGCGTTGATAGCCGTCACCACCACCATTATCGTTTTCGCGATTCCGCCGCTGGCCCGGCAAACCCAGGAGTTGGTGCGCAACGCTCCTAGCGTGTGGCAGGGCATTCGTATCCGAATCGAATCACTCACGCTAAATTATCCTGCGGTTCGCGAGGCGTTGCCGCGTACGGACGAAATCGCCGGGAAAATCGGAGCGGCCGTGGGAACAGTCGGAAATATTTTGCTCAGATCGACAATTGGTTTCGTTGGCGGCGTAGCTAGCTTTGTGTTGGCGATTCTGTTGCTTGTGTTTGTCTTGGCGAACCCGCGCCCGCTGGTAGCCGCGTATCTGGCACTCGCGCCCGATCGTTACCGCGAACAGGCGCATCGCACTCTCGCGCGGCTCATGCGACAAATGACCGCCTGGGCGCGAGGCGTCGCCATCAACGGAGTCATCACCGGACTGTCCATCGGCGTGTTACTTTGGCTGATCGGCGTGCAGCCGGCGCTCATCTTCGGCGTGTTCGCGTTTCTCGGTGAGTTTCTGCCAAACATCGGCGCGTTTCTCGTTTCGATTCCCATTTTGCTAGTGGCGCTGAGCTTGGGCGCGACAAAATTCTGGCTCGCCCTGGGGGTCATCCTGCTGGTTTACCAAATCGAGCTGAACCTTCTGGTGCCGGGTGTGCTCGGCAAAGAGATGCGATTGCATCCGGTCAACATTTTGTTTTTTACGTTGGCGACCGCCGAATTGTTTGGGTTGCTGGGAGTTTTTCTCGCCGTCCCGGCCGCCGCACTGGTGCAGATTGTAATCGACGAATTTTATTTGCAACCGCGCAAACCCAATTATGCCACGCTCGATCGCGAAGCCGCTGCGCTGGTGGAAGGGAAAAAGGAAAGACGGTGACTGGCGATCAGTGAACCGTGAACAGTGTTATAATCAGCCGTTCTTTTCCTGGCCGACGTCGTGAGGTATGACTTAGTGATTACTGATCGGTGAGTTTGGCAACTCGCGAGTTCCTTGTCCAGGCGGAAGACGTTGTACTCAACGCGTTGGCAAAGTAACTGCGGCTCTGCCGCCTGATATTTGCGCCTTCACGGATTTAATCGCAGGCCAAGGGCATCTTCGCGAAAGAGCGTAAGTTAGGATCCCGGCTACAACTGACATCCGATCTCCTCCGAGCCACAAGGCCGCGCTACCCGCCGCCAAACCTCACCGTGACTTCATTAGAGCAGTTTTGAGTGCCTGCTCCGCAGACCCTATATGTATAGGTGCCCTTGCCACGGGCGCCGATTTGATCGGTGTAGAACCCGGGGATGTTCGGCACAGTGGCGATCAGCACGCCGTTGCGATAAATGTCGATGTTGTTCGAGGTAGCCCCATTCCAAGAGAGGTCCACTGCTTGGCGCCCCTGCACCTTATAGCCGCGGGCACTGAGCGTGATCTGCCCCGGGGTCGGAGTTGGCGTCGCAGTAGGTGTTGCTGTAGGAGTAGCTGTCGGGGTCGGTGTGGGTGTCGGCGTGGGCGCTCCTGTAGGGGATACGCGAACGTAATAAACGTCTTCCTCGTGCTGGCTCCTGTTCGGGTTTAAGTTGAACGTGGCAGCATATGCTACATTGCCGCCGGTAGCGTCTGAGACAATGGTGATGTAATCGCCGATCTTGTTCTGATTCGGGTAGCCTTCGAAAGGATTAAACGAATTGCTCACCGCGACATTAGGCGCCCAAGTGACGCCACCATCGGTACTCCAGGAATAGAACAACTGCGAATCGGTGTTGTTAGCCGCGTTTCGCGTGTCGTACCAGACAGCGTCGAGTCGACCATTGGGCGCCACTGAGAATGTACCGAACCAGTGCCACTTGCTAGGGTTAAGCGGGTCGTCATTAACCTTGTGCGGCGCGCTGAAGGTCACTCCGCCGTCTGTGCTGCGCGCAAACATCACGTCGGTTGTGCTTCGCCCGGGCGGCACCACGCTGGCCAGCATGTAAATGTTATTGTTAGTCGGACCACCGGAGCGATCAATCGCCAGGAATGACTGTCCGTCCAGTCCTGCTGGGTTGATTCCCCCACTGCCGATGGAGCCACCCATGTTGACTAGGGTAACCTGATCAAAAGTCG